>CAXSED010000017.1:39285-51380 GCA_964236475.1 uncultured Chthoniobacterales bacterium | reverse complement strand
GTGCCGCCGTGCGGTGCAAATGCGCTACCGGCTCCTGCCCTACATCTACTCCGCCTTTCTCGAAGCTGCCGAGACGGGCGCTCCCGTCCAACGTCCGCTGGTGTACGATTACCAGGACGACCCGGAAGTAAGGAACATCGACGATCAATACTGTTTTGGGCGGGATTTGCTGGTAGCCCCGGTGTATCGCCCCGGGCAGGTATCCCGGTCGGTTTATCTGCCTGCTGGCACATGGTACGACCAGGATGACACCATGCACATCGGTCCGACTTGGATGACTGCCGCTGCCCCGTTGGATATCATCCCTTTCTACCGACGCGGCGGTAGCGTCATCCCGATGTGGCCGGAGGCGATTGACTCAACGATGGGTCATTCTCCTATTGCCGTCGAGCTACATGTGTTTATTCCCAAAGAGGAAGGCGAGACGCGTTCCATCCTGCACGAGGATGATGGCGAGACGTTCGCCTTTCGCCGGGGTGGATTTTACCGGACGGAATTCGTCTTGAGGTTGCTCGATGGTGTCGTCTCCTTGGTAGCGACGGTGCAGGGCAAAGGCTACCCGACATTCACGCGTAGGGAATTCGTGTTGGTGGTCCATGGATCGGTTTCTTCCACGGTCACTCTCGAAGGCCAGGAAATGACTATAAACGATGGCCACTTCTCGTTTGAAAACGCAGGCTCGGGTTTCGCGCTGCGGATGAAGGTCTGATTCTGCCAGCCTTTTGTCCGGCAACTTCCTCGGGATCGGCTCACGGTTTTTCCGGCAGGCTTTCACGGGTCGATGGTCGCAGGATCGAACCGGTGCGGCGACGGCGCACGCATGTCGATCCAATACAAGATTTGTTCTTCCACGCACCACGCGGGCGATTCGCCGTTGATGGCGTGCGCGGCAAGCACGCAGTGGATCTTCGGTGAATTCTTCGGCATGAAACGGGGGCCGAATGGAAAACCGCCGCACCCTGCGAAATCAGGTAGTCTGCGGTGCGCGCGGCCAGGGCCTCGATGGTCAACCCCGGGTTAGAGGACCCTTTCGTGGGCAGGACGCTTCCGTCGCAGACGAAGAGATTGGCAATATCGTGCGTGCGCCCGAACGCGTTCAACACGTTCGCCGCGCGGTCTCTGTCCATGCGCGCTCCTCCTACCAGATGCGCGTAGCGCGCCTCCTGCACCACCTCGACCGCTCCCGCCGCGTGCATCACGTCCATCGTCACGCTCTTGCCGTACTCGATGAGCTTTTTGTCGTTGTCGTGCAGATTGAAATTGACGTGGGCCACGGGTAACCCAAACTGGTCCTTGTGATCAGATCATCGAAGCGGCCCCCGATGACATTGCCCGCCTGTGCCAGGCGGTACTTGCCCAACGTTCCGCTGGAGTTCGCAAGTCCATCGGGGTATTCGGCACACGCGGAATTCAGCACCAGTCGCGGCGTTCCGATGGCGTAGCCGCTGACGATCACGGCTTTGGCACGCTGGAACCGCGCCTTGCTCTCGCGGTCGAAATAATGGAGTCCGTGACCCGGTTGTCCTTGTCCAATTCGATGCGCGAAGCCATGGAGCAATCGCGCAATTCCGCGCCGTTGACCAACGCGTCGGGTACGTGGGTGATCAGTGTGCTGGCCTTGGCTCCGACTTTGTACGCCTGGATGCAGAAGCCCCGGTAGATGCCGTGTGCCCGGTCGCCGCGCGAGCCGCTCAGAATGGCAACCGGTCCGCCCATGCTCACGCCGATACCGAGCTTCGTGCAGCCGCGGATGTGGAAACCAAAGCCCACCAGAACATCCACCAGCGACCCCGCCGAGGTTCAGCGCAGCACCGTCTTCACCGCCCGATGGCTCAGCGCGCCCCAGCCACCGGCCACGGCCATTGCCCCGCTCAGGATCACCGGCGACCACGTCACCTTCTGGCCGTAGCTGCCCCGGTAGTGTTCTAGTAGCACGTCCGCCCCCCGTGTTGCGAATGGCTCAAAGCATCGCCAGATGCGCGCCCGGCACGTCGGAAGCTGCGCGGCCTTCGACGTGTTTGACCAAGTCGTTGCAATCAACTTCCCCGCCGAAATACCCGTGTACGAATAACCTAGGCCCGTGCGGTCGCCCGCCGTGGCTTCCACCAAAACCAACGTCGTGCTGTCCCAGTCGAAGATGCCGTCGCTTTCCGGGGCGTCGGTCGGCACCTGGTAGCAGGAGACGGCAAGCTTCGTGACCGGAGTGTGAGCCGCGCGACGGCTCATTTGTGGTGCGGCAACACGCTTTGAGCCATCTCCAGGAGTGATCCCTTGATGATGCCCATCGTGTCCGAATCGGGCAGCGTGGAAAGCATGAAACCTTTTGCCTGCTTGAAGTCGATGTGCGGCGGCAAGGTCGGCACCTCCGGGTCCGTGTATGCTTCGTAGACGACCGGTTGGCGAGTGGCGAGCGCCTGGTCCCACGCCGGACCAATCTGCTCGGCTTTGTCGACCCGGATGCCGGTCAGGCCGATGCTTTCGGCGTAGTGGGCATAGGGAAAGTCGGGCACGTTCTGGCTGGAATCGTAGCGGGGATCACCTCCCATGACTCGTTGCTCCCAGGTCACCTGGTTCAGGTCGCGGTTGTTGAGCACGCAGATGGTCAGGCGCGGATCGCTCCACTGTTTCCAATACTTGGCAATGGTAATCAGTTCGTTGATGCCGTTCATGAGCATCGCGCCGTCGCCCACCAGAGCGATGGGCACCCGGTCGGGCCACGCGAATTTTGCTCCGATGACGTAAGGCACGCCCGGCCCCATCGTCGCCAAAGTGCCGGAAAGGCTCGCCATCATGCCTTTGCGAATTTTGAGGTCGCGTGCAAACCAGTTGGCCGAGCTGCCGCTGTCTGCCGCGAGGATGCAGTGGTCCGGCAGGCGCGGGGAAAGTTTGTGGAACACCCGCTGCGGGTTGACTCCCTTTTCCGGGTTGGCTTCCACCATCGCGCGGGCGGTGACGAGTTCTTCCCAGCTTTCCTTCTCCTTCATGAGCTTCTCGCGCCAGGAGTGATCCGTCTTGGGGGTCAGCAAAGGCAACAGGGCGCGCAGGGTTTCCGCCGCGTCACCGCAGAGTGGCACGTCGATGGGATACCGGATCGAGAGCATCTTCGGATCGAGTTCGATCTGCACGCTCTTGGCGTCGCCCGGCTTGGGCAAAAACTCGGATACGGGAAGGAGCTACCCACGATGAGCAGCGTGTCGCATTCCATCATCAGGTCCCAACTCGGCTTCGTGCCGAGCAGGCCGATGGAACGGCAGCACCCCGGGGCGTCGTCGGGGGTGACCGCTTTGCCGAGCAAGGCTTTGGCGTAGCCCGCGCCGAGTACGTCGGCCACCGCTTGCACTTCCTCGGCGGCTCCGAGCGCGCCCGCGCCGACCAGCATCGCCACCTTCTTGCCCGCGTTGAGCACCGCCGCCGCGCGCATCAGGTCCACGTCGTGCGGGATCACCCGGGGCGCGCTGTAGCCAACTCCCGTGTAAATCGTGCCGTGGGAGCGGGGACCTTCCTCGACCATCTTCAACTCCTGCAAATCGTTGGGCAGAATGATGCATGTGACCGTGCGTTCCGCCTTGGCGATGCGGATCGCCCGGTCCACTATCGTGCGCACCTGCTCGGGCACGCTGGCCTGCATGACGTACTCCGCCGCCACGTCCTTGAAAAGTGTCGTCAGGTCAACCTCCTGCTGGTAATAGCTGCCCAATGAGCGGCGCGCCTGCTGGCCGATGATCGCCACGACGCTTTGATGATCTATCTTGGCGTCGTAGAGGCCGTTGAGCAGATGGATCGCCTCCGGCCTGCTGGTCGCCAGGCACACGCCGACCTCACCCGTAAACTTCGAGTGCGCGCACGCCGTGAAGGCCGCCATTTCCTCGTGGCGCACCTGCACGTAGTCAATCGGGTACTTGGCTTCCTTGGGGTTCTCGCGGCCGATGCCGGCGCGGCCCATGGCTCCCAGGATGCCGTTGATCCCGTCCCCCGGAAAACCGTAGATGCGTTGGATGCCCCATTCGGCGAGGCGGCGGATAAGGAAATCGCTGACGTTCTCGGACATAAAAACGTGGCGAAAAGGTGACCGGACCTACCGCGGAGACGGGAGTTTTTCACACCCGGCGGGTTTGATTGGCAGCCTCTCTTTCGAGAAAATGCCGACCTGCCAGAAATTCGCCGCCAGACCGGCTTCCGGTTGGAAAAAAAGTTTACCCGGTCTCCCGGCGGCAGAGGTTGACCGGAAGCAGGGACGGACGCGCCGGGTCGGACTTTTGTTGCTCAATGCTTGTCGGGCACGAAGGGATTGTCGTATCATGGCAGAGTGGAACGCCCATCCAGACCGTCGCGTGTGACTCGCTCTCGCCATCTCTTCAAGGTTTTCGCCCGGCTGCTTGGGCTGTGCGCCGGTCTGGGGCTTCCCGGTGTTGCCGCCGCGCAGGATCAGTTCCGGGTGGCGGTGGTGGACGTTGCGAAAGTCTTCGGCGGCTACTACAAAACCAGGGAGGTCGACAAGATGGTCGCGGAGACCCGCGCGGCTGCCCAACAGCAAATGGACGCCCGCCTGGAGAAACATCACCAACTCCTCGAAGAAATCGCCCGGCTCGCAAAGGGACTCGATGATCCGGCGCTAAGCGTCCCGGCGAGGGCGGATCGCCAAAAGCAGCACGATGACAAGGTCCAAGAACTCCACGCGATGGAGCAGGAGAACCGGGAATCGAGAGCGAACCAAGACCGCAATCTGCAGGAACTGACCATCCGTCTGCGCAATCAGATCGTGGAGGACATCTTGGCGGTCGTCCGGACGCAGGTCGAGCGCCGCCATTATGATCTGGTCCTGAACAAGAGCGCGCAGGGTTCTCGCAGCAGGAACGTCGTGCTCTACGCAAACCCGGACTTGGAAATCAGCGACGAGGTGATCGCCGCGCTCAACCACGATCATCCCGCAGGGGTCCAGGGAACGCCCACGGCCTCACCCGAACCCTGACGCGCAGCCGGGTGCGTTCGGCAACTGCTGCCCGACGCGGCTCAGGGCGAGCGGACGTAAGGTGCCCAGAACGAGGTGTCGCAAGCGTCGATCAGCATGTCCCAATCGGTGCTGGGCACCGGGGGCAGGGTGCCCATGATCTGGTCGCCGTAGATATCGCCGAGCACGCTGCTGCCGTTGGTGTAAAGACGGGTGCCGGGCTTCAGGTAGGCCCGCCAGGCCAGCACCGGGATGAGCGTGGCAGTCGGTTTGACATACTCGGTGCCGTACTGGTCCATCGCTTCGTCGATCAGGCGCAGATCGCTGCGGATGGCGACGCCTTGCGCCCGTTTGCGCGCGCGGACGAGGCTGGGCACCGCGATGGCAGCCAACAGGGCGATGATTGCAACGACAATCATCATTTCTACCAGGGTGAAACCCCGGTCAGCAAAAGAGGACGGTCGTGGTGGATGTTTCATGGAGAAGGGAGTGGCTCATGGTGGCGGGATGATGATGGGTAGGATGGATGCTGGGAAATCTGGAATGAAGATTCCCCGGTGGTCTGAGTAGCAGGACTGATACCTTTTCTCCCCGGCAGCGGGGAATACTGCCCCGCCGGACCGGCGGCAGGAGGTGTCCGGCATCCCGGCTCTGTGTGCCTGTAATGGAAGCCCTTACAAAGTTCTCTGGCGGGGTGGCGAACTATTCGTTGGCTGCCCGGATCAGCCGGTCTGCCCGGGCGAGTTGATCGTCCGCGTCGGCGGGGTTGCCCTGCTGTCGGAGCACCTGTGCGAAAAGCACGCGCTGGCGCGGGCTGTCAGGCTGGCGGCGCACGGCCTGCGCCTGGAATCGGTGGGCTTCGTCCAGCCGATTCTCCTGCAAGCACAGCGCGGCGGCGGCACTTGGCGCCTCGGCGTCGTACACGTCGAGCCGCGCGGCCTCGGTCCAAGCGGCGAGCGCGGCCCCGGGGTGGCCCAGGTCGGCCTCGATCCGACCCAGCGTGTAGTGTGAAGGTTCGTGCCACCAGTGGCTGTCGGCGTAACGCCGGACGAGTGGGAGCGCCCGCGCGGCTTGGCCTTCGTGCTGGAAGTCTTGCACGCCGAAATTGACCAGTTCCCAGGAATCAGGGTGGCGGCGCACGGCGTCGGCAAACAGCGCGCGGCGATGCTCGGGCCAGGCAGGGTCGGCGGTTTCGAGATGGTCCAGCGCCCGGATCGTGGTGATCGCCTCACGGGGGTCGCTGCTGCCGCGCGTGAACAGCTCGGCGGCGGTCTTTTCCAACAGGGATTTGGCCTCGGGCAGGTCGCCCTGGCGGGCCAGCGCGGTGGCGAGGTTGATGCGCGTGG
The DNA here is from genome assembly GCA_964236475.1 of uncultured Chthoniobacterales bacterium. GTDB lineage: Bacteria > Verrucomicrobiota > Verrucomicrobiia > Chthoniobacterales > SZAS-18 > CAHJWO01. Next base: position 45,086 of record CAXSED010000017.1, on the reverse strand, counting down.
AAAGCACGTTGGGATAATGTGCGGCCACCTCGCGCAGCACGGCGATGGCGTCGCCGTCCGCGTCGGCGCGCCGGTAGGCGGCGGCGAGTCCGGCGCGGGCGCGGGGCACGTCGCCGCCGTTGGCGATGGTCTGGCGGAAGAAGGTCAGCTCATCGGTCCAGTCCAGCGTGCGGACCCAGGTGCGCGCGCCCAGCAGCCCGATCACGACGGCCAGCACGGCCAGCGCCCCGCGTCCCCGGAAAAGCGGCGGCACGTCCAGCGCCACCCCGGCCAGGAACAGCAAGAACCCGATGCTGGGCAGATACAACCAGTGTTCGGCGACGCTGGCGTTGAGGGCGAACAGGTTCGACACCGGCAGGAATCCCATCAGGAACCAGACCGCACCGGCCCGGCGGAGCGTCTGCCCCCGTCCGCGCCAACCCGCCCCGGCGGCGAACGCCACGAGCATGAGTGCCCCCGCGACGCCGAGCGCGAAGTAAACCGAGTCGTCCGCCGGGTTCGCTAGGCCCGGGGCGGCGAACACCTGCCGCTCCATGAACAGCTTGGCCGGGAAAATCATCAGGCTGCCGTAGTCGCCCAACGCCCGGAGCATGAGCACCCCCTTGGCAGGCAGCGGCGGCAGCGGCGGCGGCGCGGGCGGCGCGGGCGGCAGATGGCGCAGGCCGAGGTAAATTCCCGCCGCCACGACGCCGAAAACCACCACCAACCACCGGTCCCGGCGCGCCGTGCCTAGGCGGAGCGCGAAGAGATAACCCAGGAAGAGCAACAACCAGATTCCGGCGATTTCCTTCGCGCACAGCCCGAACAACAGGCTCACGAACGCGCCCATGGCGAACAGCGCGCGCGTCCGGGACTGCCCGGAGTCCAACGCGCGTTCACACAGCAACCACGCGGATAAGCAGCCCAGCATCGCCAGGCTGTCCGCGCTACCGGAAACGTAGGCGACGGCGGCGCTGTGGACCGGATGCACCGCCCAGACCAGTGCCACGAGGATCGCCATCGGCCCGGCCCGGCGCACACCGTCCGGCTGTCCGGGCAACAACACAGGCAGCGTGCGGCGCAGGACTAGGAACAGCAGACCTGCGTTCGCGCCGTGAATAAGAATGCTGGTCAGGTGGTAACCGAACGGATTCAACGCCCAGCACCAGTAATCGGCCAGAAAGACGAGCGTTTGCGCCGGACGGTAGAAATTGGAATTGCCGTCGAAGAGCGTGTGCCGGAACACCTCCGCGCAGAATCGGGGGCTGCGGATGAGCAGATTGGTGCGCACCAGGGCGAGATCGTCCCAGAGGAACTGCGCGTTGAGGCTCGGCGCATAGACCACGAGCACCGCCGCCGCCAGCAGGCAGAGCCCGCCGAGTGGACCCCGCGCCAACCCGGCCAGCCCTCGGCTCGTCGCCGGTCTGGCCAGCGGCGCACCCGCTCTGTCCGGTGTCTGGATTGCGTCTGCGGGAGTCATGAATGGGGCCGACATAAAAGAAGTGAACGGATGCGAACGGGAAACCGGTGTCCTGCCTGAGAATCAGAATTTGCGAAAACGTGGCTCGGAAACGCAAACGCCCCTCCGGCGAGTACCGGAAGGGCGTGATCTATTCGCCGGAATTCGGCAAAACTTGCGGTCGGACTTACTGCATGTACGCGCCCCAGAACGAACCTGCGGTGTCGATGACATCCGTGAAATTCGCCGTGGTGGAGGTGTTGACGTGGACGCCCATGTCGAACGTCTGGTAGGAGTAGTTGTTGCCGAGCACGTCGAGCAACTGGTTGGTCGTGCTGGCGGCCTGATTGTACAAGCGCGAGCCGGGTTTGAAGAACGCCTTGATGTTCTGGGCGGTCACGGTGTCCGAACCCTTCTTGTTGTTTTCGATGGCGTACTGGTCGAGCGCGCCGTCGATCACCCGCGCATCGTTGAGGATGGTGGTGGCTTGGGAGCGTTTACGGGCACGGAGGAAGCCGGGGACGGCAATCGCCGCCAACAGGGCGATGATGGCCACCACGATCATGATTTCGACGAGGGTGAAACCCCCACGGGATTTGCGGATGTTCTGCAACATAGTCTTTCGGTTCTTTGGATGAGGTATCGTTGATTGCGTTTCGCGGGGGCATCGGACGACGCCCTCGCTTGGCAGACTGTTTTAGCAACTGCGATGCCAACCGGTCCCCATCTGCCGCGCCGCCGCCGGGCATTTCATGGGGTTTCGGAGAGTGGCGTTTCTCTGTAAAACGTGCTTTCGGTCCGCCGCCCAAAATGAATTTTCAGGCAGGCGATGGTTCAGAAACGAGGTCCGGTGCCTTCCCGGTATGTCCCTCTGTAAAGGTCTGGAATTTCAAATGTGAGAATAAGTGGCTCGCAATTGAGAATCACGGCGGCGCAAGAAATCCGGTGTGCCCATCTGAATCAGCATGGGACCTGCTTGGTCATGGGGGGTCATGGAATCCGTCGTCGGTCCCCTTAGTTTGAAGCGGTGGAAAGTTGCGCCGGTCGTAGCCGTATTCCTCGCGGCGTTGGTAGTCCGGTTGTGGGTGCTTTGCCGCGCCGCCGACACCCCGGAGTTTCTGCCCGACCAGGGCGACATGAAGTTCTACAGCGACTGGGCACGCCGGATCGCGGGCGGCACGCTGACCGATCACCGCGCGTTCTACGGCCTGCCGGGCTACGCGTATTTTCTCGCGGCCATCTATAAGGTGGTCGGCTTCCAGCCGTACGTGGCCGCACTTTGTCAGGTGGTTACGGAGGCGTTCACCGCGACGATCATTTTCCGGCTGGCACCGCTGGCGTTTGCCCGTCACGGCGAACCGGATGATTCCCGTTCGCTGACTGCCATCGGTGGGGTGGCGGCGATGGGCTGGGTCTTCTTCGTGCCCGCGCAGGCTTACGGGACGATCCTTATGCCGACGGTCTATTTGGTGGCGGCGTTCTGGTTCGTGGTGTGGTGGACCTTGCGTCGGCGGGTGGTGCGTCCGTCGGCGGGCCGGTTCTTCGCGCTGGGGCTGCTCGCGGGCGTCGTGGCCATGATGGTGGCGAACATCCTGTTCCTGATTCCGCTGGTGCTGGCGGCGATCTGGCTGCGGCATGAATGGGGCACGCCCTACGCCCGGCCTTTTACCTCCCGCGCACGGCTGGTGGCCTCGGCGGCTCTCGTCGTCGGCATGGGTCTCGGAGTCCTGCCGTGCGCGCTGCACAACTACCTGTTGGCGGGTGAGCCGGTGATGCTCTCGGCCCACAGCGGCATCAATTTTTTCATCGGCAACAACGCCCAGGCCAACGGCTACCCGCAGATTCCCGCGCCGCTGCACACGGATCAGCAAGGCATGTTGAAGGATTCGATCCTCTGGGCCGAGCGCGCGGCGGGCCATCCACTCAAGCGCGTGGAAGTTTCCGCCTTCTGGTCGTCGTTGGCCAAGCAATACATTCACGAACACCCCGGCGACTGGCTGCGCCTGGAAGCGAAGAAGCTGGGCAATTTTTGGAGCGGCTTCCAGTACGACGATCTGGGCATCCTGAGCACGTTCAAGGAAGACGGCGTCCTTCTACCGGGACCCACCTTCGGGTGGGTGGCCGCGCTGGCGTTGCCGGGTCTCCTCCTGGCGGCGATGCGCCGGCCCCGGGCGTGGTGGATCATCCTGGCGGTCGGGCTGCACATGGCATCGCTGATGACGGTCTTCGTCACGGAGCGTTACCGCATGGCCGCCGTGCCCGGATTACTGTTGCTGGGCAGTTTCGGGGTGGTGGAAGGCTGGCGCGAACTGCGCGACCACCACTGGTGGCCGCTTGCCGCCTACGCCGGGACCATGGCCCTGGCCTGCCTCTTGGTCAACCGTCCGGTGGACCCCGGCCTGTTCTACCTCGACGACTACAACAGTTCGTTATCAGATTTAGAACAGGGTCACTTTGACCGGGCGCAGCACAAGCTGGAGCGCGTTTTGTCGAACAACCAGGAAAACGCGGAAACTAATTTCGCGCTGGGCAACCTCTGGCTAGCCAAGGGGGACCGCGACAAGGCGAAGGGTTTCTACCGCCGCACGCTCCAGCTCGATCCCCGGCACGACCGGGTGCTCAACAACCTGGGCGTGCTGGCCATCGAGGAAAAACGCTGGCCGTTGGCCGAGGCGTTCCTGAGCAATTCCCTGCGCATCGAGCCGGGCGACGCCAAGACGAATTACCTGCTGGCCGAGGTGCGCTACGAGCGCCACGACCTCGACGGCGCGCATGCCGCCATGGCCGAAGCTCTCCGGCTGCGTCCGGGCGAACCGGCGTTCCATAAGTTCAGCGACCAGCTCGAAGCCTCCCGGGCCACCCTCATTCCCTGATCTCCCTCTGCCTGTTCACATGACTACCGCCGTCGAATCTCTCGTGGATGTTTTGCCTCTTCGCTCCGCCCCGGTTCCGACCGCGCTCCGGCGAACCGTACCTTGGGTCACGATCCTGACAGTGGCCGTCGCGGCAGTCGGCTTTGCCGTGCGGCTGTGCCCGTGGATGGGTTTCAAAGGGATTGGCTTCGACGAGGCTCTCTATCGTCACTACCTCGGGCATCTGATCGAGGTCGGGCTGGGCAACTACCCGGACATCGTCGATGATTACCTCGCTTATCAGAAGACGATCCCCGGCTCGATCCTGCCACCGACGCGGTTTCTCTACATCTTTTGCGCCTACGGCTGGCACGGCCTTTTTGGCACCGAGCCGCTGGCGTGTTTTCACGCGATCTCGCAGGTGTTCAGCGTCGGGACGTTGTTGATTGCGGGTGGGTTCGTGAGGCGGCTGTTCGCCGACCGGCGGATCGCGCTGGCGGTGTTTGCGTTGATGGCCGTTTCCCCGCTGCAAATCCACATGTCGCACCACGCGTTGGTGGACGGATTCTTCGAGTTCTGGGCCTTGCTGACCCTGTGGGCATTGTGGGAGAACCTGCAACAGCCGGGGCATCGCGGGTGGCTGGTGGGGTACGCGGGCGGGTTGGCGGCGATGGTCACGACCAAGGAGAACGCGTTTTTCGTGTTCGTGGCGATCCTGGCGATCTTGGCGGCGAACCGCTGGTTGCGCTTCGGTACGATGACGCGCCCGCTGTGGGTCCTGACGTTCGTCGGTCCGGCGGTGGGCGTGGCGGTCCTGACCAACGTGGCCGGGGGCTTGGGTACGCTGTGCAGCGTTTACCTGCTGGGCGTGCCGAAAAACCTGCACCTCGACTACGCCATCGCCACGGGTGACGGCCCGTGGTATCGCTACCTGCTGGATTTGCTGACGATCAGCCCGCTGGTGTTGCTGCTGGGAGTGGCGATGGTTCTCCAGTTGCGCGTGCGGCGCGAGGATCGTCCGCTGTGGTTCGGCTTCGTCTTCCTCGTGGCGAGTTACCTGCTCATGGCCAACGTGAAATACGGGATGAACCTGCGCTATGCAATCATCTGGGATTTGCCGTTGAGGGCGCTGGCGGTCGGGCAGGTGGCGTTATTGGCGGCACGCGCCGGGGACCGTTGGCGGTGGCCGGTGCTGACGGCGTTGGTCGCCGGGTTGGGTGCGTTCGACCTCAACCAATATTATCGGCTGGCGGTGGCATTCCCGTTGTACGAGCCGGTGCCCTCCAAGCTGCTGCACGCGCTGAGTATTCTGAAATAAGTGACAGTTCAAGGCCGACTCGCCCTGGCCGGAACGTTGGTTCGCTATCCACTGCCTAAAGCGCCCGCGCTCCTTGCAAGGTATTCTGACCGCGTAACGTGTCGCTGTTTTCGACGGTTTGCTCCAGCAGATGATGCACGCTCGGCATGGCCTGGGCGCGGACGAAAATCTGGTAGGAGAACCAGTTGCGGGC
>CAXSED010000017.1:0-39185 GCA_964236475.1 uncultured Chthoniobacterales bacterium | reverse complement strand
CGCTCGGCATGGCCTGGGCGCGGACGAAAATCTGGTAGGAGAACCAGTTGCGGGCAAACTTCAAGAGCCATTCGTTGGCCCGTAGTAGCAGACGGCTGAGCCACGGTGTTTTCACCGCCAGTGGGAACGGGGCAGGCACGCCGCGCGTCTCAATGACCTTGTAGCCGGACTGTTCTAGCAAGGTCGTCAGGGAGGCGAAGGTAAACAGGCGGCGGTGCGAGCGGTCTAGGATGCCGCGCCGACCGTAGTTGAACTGACCGAAAAGCAGCATCAAACGTGTGACGAAGAACCCGACGTTCGCCGTGGCGATGACGACCTCCGGGCGGTGGCGGCGTGCGGCGAAACGCAACTCCTCCATGAACCGCTCCGGCTCGTGCAGATGCTCGATCACGTCGAGCAAGAAAATCTGGTCGTAGCGCGAAACATCGACGGGAAATTCGGCGGCCTGGAGATTCCAGGCGATGGAAGGAATATCGGCGGAGGAAGCGGAGGGCGATTCGCCGAGGTTGGTGACGTGGCAAGCGCGAGCAGCCAGTTCGGGGGCGAGATCGGCTTTGGAGCCACCGACGTTGAGGACCTCGCTGCCGGGCCGGGCGGCGGCGAGTGCGAAGGTATGCGAGGACGGGTAATCGAGCTTGAGTTCGTAGGAGCGGCCCGGGGTATCCACGTCGAACTTGCGGTCGTAAAGCAGGTCCATTTGGTGGACACGGGCGCGGAGCATCGTCTTGAAAACGTCCCGCGCGTATTTGATGCCATCGACGCGGCAGACCTCGTCGCCGTAGTAGGTGGGGATGGGCAATTCGCGGATGCGCAGCCCGGCCAGCACGAACTGGATGATGATCTCGGTGTCGAAATGGAAATCGTTGGTGTTGCACTCGAAAGGAATTTGTTCGAGCGCGTGGACCGCGTAGAGCCGGTAGCCGGAATGGAACTCGGTGAGGTGCGTGCCGAGGAGCGCGTTCTGGAACCGGGTCAGCACTTTGTTGCCGAGGAATTTGTAAAGGGGCATCCCGCCCTGGCGCGCCCCGCCCCGGGTCATCATGCGGGAACCGAACACGGCGTCGGCTTCCCCGGCGATCAGCGGGGCGAGCAGTTCGGGCAGGCACTCGGGGGCATACTGGCCGTCGCCGTGGACCAGCGCGACGAAATCGAAACCGTGTTCGATGGCGTAGCGGTAGCCGAGTTTCTGGTTGCCGCCGTAACGCTGGTTTTCGGGGTTGCGCAGGACGGTGATGGTGAGGCCGCTGCGGTCACGGTGGCTGGCGGCGTAGTCGATGCCGGTCTGGAAGGTGTCGTCGGGTGAGGAATCGTCGATGACCAACACCTCGACGTTCTCGCGCCGCAGGCTCTCGGGAATACGGTCGAGCACCCAGGGCAGCGTCGTCTTCGCGTTATAGGCGACGATGAAAATGAGGATGCGCGGCGTGGCGGGCAACGGAGCGTCGGGAGAGTGGGTGTACATCGTGAGACCTTTCCGGTTTGGCGTTCTGCTCCTGATTCAGAGCTAGAAGCGCGCCACGCCGGATTTTTTGGCGTTGTTCCTGCTAGCAAGAGTGGCCATGCCGCCTGCCGTCCTCGAATCACCCGCCATCGTTCTCGCCGCTGCGACCAAACCGCCCGTTCCGCAACCGGCGCGGATGGGGTGGGTCATGGCGTTTTTCTGGATGCTGGCGGTGGGGTTCATCGGGCTGACAGCCGCTAATTATTGTCTGGTCGCCACGGCGGCAGACGGCCTGGAACGGGCCTACCGGATGTCGCCGCAAAACGTGGTGGGCCGGGGCGCGTGCGCGGCGTTCGAGAAGACGCAGCCGCCGACGATGTTCGATCCCGATTCGCACGTCTGGATCAACCTGACCCAGCGGCAGGTCCACGACGGCACGGTGCGCCCGCACGATTTCCCCTACGACAACGCGCCCACCGGTCGGGAGCGGCACTGGAGTTCGAGTTTTAGCTGGTGGCTGTTGCTGCTCGGCGGGGTGACGCACTGGGTCGGCGGCCTGCCGATGGACGCGGCCATCGCGCAATCGGCGGCCTGGGCGAACCCGGTGCTCTTCGTGTTGTTTCTGGGCGCGTTGATCCCGATCCTGCGCAGGCGGCTGGACGCGTGGTCCACGGGCGTTTTCCTGCTGACGCTGGCGGCGCTCTGGGGTGTGGAATGGGATTTTTCGTACGGGCGGCCGGATCATCACGGGCTGCACCTGATGGCGTTTCTGGGGCTGATTTTGGGTGCATTGCTGGGAGGGCTGGGCTGGACGCGGGTCGGTCCGGAGTCGCCGAGCGGGCCGGACGTTTTTCTGGTGCGGCCGGGGACGTGGCGAGAGGCGCGGACATGGCTCACGGCGTCGGGCGTGTGCGGCGGGCTGGGACTGTGGATCGGCTCGACGCAGCAGATCATCTGCATCGCGGTGTTGGGAACCGGGGCGGTGCTGGCCGTCCTGTGGTTCGGGGGTGAGAAATGGCAGGTGAACGGAGTGCGTTTCGCGCCGGAACTCTGGCTGCGCTGGTCGCGGGCGGGGGCATTGACGAGCCTCGCATTTTACGGGATCGAGTATTTTCCGTCGCACATGGAAATGCGGTTGGAGGTGAACCATCCGCTGATCGCGCTGGGCTGGCTGGGGGCGGGCGAGCTGATGACCATGGTCATGCTGGCGCGCACCGACCCGGCAGGCCTCCAGCGGCGCGGCCGGGAGAGCGTCCTGCGCGGAATGGCGGCGTTGCTGCTGGTGAGCCTGTTTCCGCTGGCGGTCGTGTTCGGGCCGAAAGATTGGTTCTGGCTGCGGGACCCGGTGCTGCTGCGTTCGACCAAGGTGATTTCCGAGGGGCGGCCCTGGATCGACCCGCCGAGCGTGGGCCGGGCGTTGCACGAGTTCTGGAATTACACCGGGCTGCTGACTCTGTCGTTGCCACTGGCGCTGCTGGTGCTGGTATGGCGTCGGCGGCAGTTACCAGCGTGGCGGCAGGCGGGATTGGTGGTCGGCGCGGTGCTGGTGACGGTGTTTCTGGGTTGGACGCTGTTGCAAAACCGCTGGATGGGCTTCTTGGAAACGTCGCTCGCCACGCTAGCTTTGCTCGTCGCGCCGTGCGTGCCGTTGCCCAAGTGGCTGGCGGTGAAGCCGTGCCAGGCGACGGCGCTGCCATTGGTATTGCTGGCGCTGGCAGTGCCGGGTTGGGCGGGCTACGGCGTGCTGCAAATGCGCACCTACGCGGAAGACCCGACGCTGCATGCCCGGGCGACCCTGGGCGACATGATGGCGGGCAAGGAAGTCGCGTGGAATCTAAAACTAGCTGCCGATGCGCGAGAGGAGAAAAGCCGCCCGGCGCGGGTGATGGCCACGCCGGGACCGAGTCCCATGCTGCATTATTACGGGGGGGTGGACACGGTGGGGTCGTACTACTGGGAGAATCTGGGCGGGTGCCACGTGGCGATTGATTTCTACAACGACGAGGGCAGCGACGACACGGCCCGGCGGATCGTGCGGGAACGGGGGGTCGATTTTGTCGTGGTGACGGCGACGCCGACTTTCGTGCTGGAGTTGCAGTGGCTCAAGCTCGGGCGGGTGGACGTGAAGGCGGTGCGGCGGACGCTGGCCTTCCGGCTGGCAAACCCTGTGGAAGGTAGCGTGGTGCCGGGGTGGTTGGAGGAGGTGCCTCTCCTGGATGCGCCGATGGCCCTGGCGCAGGGGACGCGGATCTACCGAGTGGTGAAGGGACGGCTGTAGGGTCAGAGGAGTTTGTCGGGCGTGATGGGCAGATCGCGGACGCGCTTGCCGGTGGCGTGAAAAACTGCGTTGGCGATGGCGGCGACGCTGCCGACAATCCCCAGTTCGCCGACGCCGTGCGCGCCGAGTTCGCCGCCGAAATGCGGGTCCGGTTCGTTGAGGAACGAAATGTCGAAGCCGTCGGCGGGCATGTCGGCCTGGACCGGGACGTGATACTCGGCAAGGTTGGCGTTGACGGTGCGGCCCGTGTGCGGGTCGGGCATGCTCCCCTCGTGCAAAGCCATGCTCAGGCCGAACACCGTGCCGCCGATGAGCTGGCTGCGGGCCAGCGTCGGGTTGAGGATGCGGCCCGCGTCGTACACGCCGACGATGCGGCGCACGCGGAACGCGCCGAGATCGGGATCGACCGTGACCTCTGCAAACACCGCGCCGAAGGAAAAATGCGCGTACTTCTCCTCGTCGCCCGCGCCCGGCTTGGCGCTGCCTGCCGCTTCGATCTGGGCCTGGCCCGCCCGGGCGAATATTTCGCTGACCGGGAGGCCGCGGGCGGGGTCGGCGGTGGCAAAAAGGCGGCTGCCAGCCAACGTGAGGTCGGCGGGTTTTGCGTCGGCGAACGGGGAGTTGGCGTCCGCGAGGGCCAGCTCGGCCAGTTGCTGCTTGAGGGCGGCGCCATCGGAAACCCGGAGTCGCCCAACTCGAAACGCACTTTTTCCGGTGGCAAGCCGAGGGCGTCGGCGGCGAGCTGGGTCATGGCAGTGTAGGTGCCCGTGCCGAGTTCGTGGGTGGCCGAGCGCACCACGGCGGTGCCGTCGGCCCAGAGGCTGGCCGTCGCCTGCGCGGGCATCTGGACGGCGGGATAGGAACTGGTCGCCATGCCCCAGCCGACGAGCAGGCGCCCATCCCCGGAACGGGTCGCACGCGGCGCGGGGTTGCGCCGGGACCAGCCGAAGCGTTCCGCACCCTGGCGGTAGCATTCCTTGAGGTGCTTGCTCGACCAAGAATGGACGACGACCAGGCTGGCCGCGTATCTGGCGGCTTCGAGGGTTTCAGCGACGACGACGGCGAGGTGCTGGCCGTTCCAGTGGACCACGTCGTCCTGCAACGGGACGTAAGATTCGCCGGGCTGACCTTTGCCGATAAGATCGGAAGGGGGAGGGGAAAAGCGCGGCATGTTGTGCCGGGTCAGCACGCCGAGCACCCCGGGCACGGCTTCGGCAGAGGCGGTGTCGATCTCGAGGACGCGCCCGGCGGGAATCGTGCTCTGGACAAGCGAACCGTAAACCATGCCGGGCAGCTTGAACTCGGCGGCGTAGCGCGCTTGCCCGGTGACTTTGAGGCGGCCATCCACGCGGGCGTGCGGCTGGGCGGTCGGCAGGGAGGTGGGAGTGGAAAGCGACATCGCGGCGGGCAAGGAAATGGTGATCCATCCAATACGCACCGCGACGGTGGCCGGACTTGCGTGCAAGGCAAGAAGCGCCGGGGAAATTTTTATCGGGCCGGCACGAGGCGCGCACGCGAATTAAATCACAGACGACGCCCGTCTCCAACGCACATGTTTTACAAACGATTGATTCAGTTGGTTGCCTTGGTGATGGTCGGAGATGGAGTCGTCGGCTTTTTCAAGCCGCGCTGGCATTCGCTCCTATGGGATCTGGGTCCGAAGCCGTATCGTGATCTGATGCACAAGGCGGCTAGGAACCCGGCAGAGGCGCGTCTGATTTACGCGGCGGAAGCGGCTTTCGGCACCTGGCTGGCCACCCGCCAGACGCCGGAAGCCTGAAGCGGGGGGCGCATACTATCTGGCGCGCGGCAGGGTAAAAATCAGTTCCAGGCCGTTGGGCTGACGATTGCGGACAGCCACCTGTCCGCCGCACACTTCGACGCAGTTTTTGACGATAGCCAACCCGAGGCCCGCGCCGCCGGTCTCGCGGGTACGGGCAGCTTCGGGGCGGAAGAACGGATCGAAAAGCCGGTCCAGCGCGGCGGGCGGCACGCCGGGGCCGTGGTCGGCAACCGTGAGCAGGATCGTCTCCTCGCCGGACAGCGCGGCGGTGATCGTGATTGGGCCGTCTTCCCCGGCATAGCGAACGGCGTTGCGGACGGCGTTGGCCAACGCACGGGCGAGCAGGTCCGGCTCGGCGCACGCGTGCAAATCTTCGTCAATGTTCACGGCCACGGCGGCCTGCACGGCCTCGCGCTCGACCACCTGCCGGGCCAGGGGAGCCAGACCCACCGCCGAGAGAACCGCGGGCTGCGGAACGTGCATGCCGGCCTTGGTGAACGAAAGTAAATCCTGCACGAGCGCGGCCATCTGGCGCACCTCGGTGAGCGCGCGGGCCGTGTAACGGTGGTCGCCCTCGGGACCGGCACGTTGCTCCAAGATGCTGAGCGCGACCTCCAGCCGTGCCAGCGGGGAAAGCAGTTCGTGCGCGGTGTCGCCCAGAAAACGCTTCTGGCCGGTGACGAAACCATCGAGCCGCTGTGCCATGTGCCCGAGAGCGCGGTTCAGCCGTCCGAGTTCGTCGCGGCGGCGGCTGGCGGCGGGCGGATCGAAATGACCGCGCGCGATTTCCTCGGCGGCCCGGGTCATGCGCGCCAGCGAGCGGGTCAGGCCGTGGACAAACGGCAGCCACATCAACACCGAAACCAGCGCCAGGCCGCTGCCCAGAGCCAGCCACGGCGCATAATCAAAAAACAGGCCGCCCCCGTGCAACGACCCGGAAGCAAAAAGCAGCGTGACCGATGGCGGCGGTCCCCCGTATGACGGCTCCTTCATCCGTCCGAGGTGGACTCCGGCCCAGTACGTGCGCGGGTCGCCGGCTACCAGCATGAATTTATCCAGCGGGCCGGTGGACGGCGGGCGGCGGGGTGGTCCTGCGGGCGGTGGATGGTCGAATCGGTCATGGTTTTCGCTTGGTCCCCGGGGGCCATCCGGCTCATTTTCGGGCGGCAGTCCCATCATCATCGGGCCGGGGCCATCGTCAGGTGGTCCGTTGCCTTCGCCGGGCGGCGGACCGGGTGGATGGCCGCCGTGGTTGTGGTGGTCGTGTTGCCGGATGGTTTCCCGCACCTCCAACGGTAGCTCGTGGATATCTCCGGCGGCGTAACTGCCATCGGCCCAGAATAAACCTACCCGCAGGCCGCGCGCACGCCAGACGACCGCTGCCCTCGTCAGCGCGGCGTCCCATTTGGCCACGGGTTGGGTCCGCAGGTCGGCAGCGAGCGGCAGCGCGATGGCTTCGAGCCGGTCGCTGGTCGGACCTGCCAACAGCGAGCCGATACCTACCCGGAACTGCACCCGCAGAAACCCGAAGAGGATGCCGCCCAGGACCAGCAGGTTCACGAAGAACCAGGCGAGGATTTTCCAACGCAGGGAAAAGGTGGCGCGGTTCGTTTCCATGGTTTCAGCGCGGCGGCGCGTTGGGGTCCACCAGCATGTACCCGGCGGAACGGACCGTGCGGATGAAACGCGGCTCGCGCGGATCGTCCCCCAGCTTGCGGCGCAGCGCGGAGACCTGCACGTCGATGGCCCGGTCGAAGACCTCGTACTCGCGCTCGCGGATCTCCGCCAGCAGATGGTCGCGGGTTTTGACGCGGCCTTTCGCCCGGGCGAGCGAGAGTAGAATATCAAATTCGCCCGGCGTGAGGGTGAGCGCGCGGTCGCCCACGGCGGCGGTACGGGTGGCCGGATTGACACGCAGTTCGGCGACGACGATCTCCTCCGACGGCGCGGCGGCGGATTGCGCGGCGGCGCGGCGGGTGATGGCGTGGAGTCGGGCCAAAAGCTGCCGGGTGGATGCCCCCTTGGGCAGGTAGTCGTCCGCGCCGATTTCCAAACCGACGATCTGGTCCGCCTCGTCGCCGCGCGCGGTGAGCATCAGCACGGGCGTGTCGCGGACCCGGCGGATCTGGCGCAGCACCTCGAATCCATCCGTGCCGGGGAGCATCACGTCGAGAATGATCGCCTGCCAAGGCTGGGCCAGCGCCTGCTCCAGGCCCGCCGGGCCGGTGTGCGCGGTGGCTACCGTGTAACCGAACGCGCCAAGGTAATCGCGGATGAGCGCGCAGAAATCGCGGTCGTCGTCGATGATGAGCACGTTTGGCTGGCCGCCAGCGGGGGATTTGTCGTGAGCGGAATATTTCGACATGACTTGAGAACAAGCCTCGCTTTCTCGCTCCGGGCTACCGGGAAACCTGTAAAATTACCATTCCCTTACAAATCCTGCTCCCCGGGTCGTCAGTCTTCATGCTGCGGATGCCGAATCGCGCCAACCGTCTTTTCCCAAATCTCGAATCACCTTCAGCGGCGTTGTAGCGGACCGCCAACGGCCTCATCAATCGTGCTGGAGTCGACGTGCTGGACGCTATCCTCGAAGACGAGTTTCTCCCGTTTGCTTTCGCCCTGATCATAAAGCCTCAAGGATTTCAGTTTCAAACCGTCCACTCCGCGAGCCCAGATGCCATACGCGTTGGCCTCTCCGTTATGATTGGCGTCGGGGTAACCGCCCTTCATGCAGGAGAGGGCGGCGCCCGCGCTGCTTCCATAATTGCGAACCGTGATGTTGCTGAGTGTCACGTTAGTGATCTTGTTCGCTTCCCCGCATTGCCAGTTAAAAATGATTGGTTGGGTTGATCTCTGGCAATCGACATTTTCAATCAAGATGTGGTCCAGATTGCCGATGGTACCCGGCTCGTAGGACTGTCGGTTTTGTAGCTCGATAAAGATCGGACAATAACAACTGGTGATCGTAAAATTTCGGCAAACAATGTCGTGCGTGCGATGGTGATCGTTGCTTTCCAGGGCGATGGCGGCGATGCAATCGCCCGACGGGACCGGATTGCCGCCGCCCGGATTCGAGTGCTTGTTGACGACGATATTCTCGGCCACGACATCGTACACGTCGGCCACGGTACCCGTGCCGATCTTGAAGGCGTTGCAGGTGGATGCCAGGGTGCAGTCGTGAACCTCGACGTGGTGGCAGGGATGGGCTGCATCAATGGTTTTTAAGCAAAGCCCATCGTCGCCGACTTCGATGTTGCAACGAGAGATGGTAACATTCGCACAGCCTTCGATATCCATGCCGTCAGACGAGCCTGTCAGGTTATCGAAGCCGCGGCCACGGATCGTGAGAGACTCGATAGTCAGGTTCTCCGAGTCCTGGAGATCGACGCCGAAAGTGGGGATGTTGCTGACCGCGACGTTGCGCACCGTCACATCGGTGCATTCACGAAATTTAATGCCGTTGCCGGGTTGGATGCCCTTTCCCCGTTTGTAAACCAGCCCGCCGCCGTCGATTTTTCCACCCCCTTCGATGGTCACATGATGAAGACCTTTTCCATGGAGAATAGGACTTTTGTTCACCAACCATTCGCCCACGGTATTCGCCTGGAGCAAGGCATTGCTGGAGAGATTGACCGTCAGGTCGGATTTGAGCGTCAGGCCATTGTTCAGCAAGAAAGTCCCCTCCGGGATGAGCAGGGTATCGCCGGGTTGGCATGCATCGATGGCGTTTTGGATGCTCACGGTGGCGTAGGTTTTGCCGGTATTGTCTGCGCCGTAATCAGTCACTACGTTCAGCGTTTTGCTCCAAAGCGATAACGTCTGGCACAAAAATGTCGTGCCGACACAAACGAGCCACATGCTCGCTTTTTTCCTGGGGGATATGTTATTGGTCATGATCACATAAAAACGATGGCAAAATAGTTGGAGGATTGGAAAGGATTATATACCGTCTGCCGCCCGAATGTTCCGTCGTGCCGCGTGCCGTCTCCTGTTTCATCATTTGGTTCTCGCGCGGCACGATGTGTTTGCTTGTACGGCGACTCTCATGTTAACTCACTAAACTTCGGTCATCCCTCCACTCCTTGTTTTACATGACATTGCGAATTCCCATCCCATCTACCTGCGGCTTCACCTTGGCCGCGGCCTGCCTCCTCTCGCCGCTCGCGGCTCTGGCTCAGGAGAACAATAATTCCACCGACTGGCGGGTGCCCACGCCGCCGCCGGGCGCGAATACCGCCGCTTTTCCCGTTCCGAAGAACGACTGGGTATCACATTTTTCACACAATATAGACCGGGTAAAAAACAAGCGGGTCGATCTGGTTTTCGACGGTGATTCCATCACCGATTTCTGGGAGGGCAAAGGCAAGGACGTTTGGACCAAAAACTACGCCAAACTCAACCCTGCCGATTTCGGCATCAGTGGCGACCACACCGAGCACCTCCTCTGGCGTGTGGACCATGGGCAGGTCGATGGGCTGCACCCCAAAATGGTCGCGGTGATGATCGGCACGAACAATCTCGGGTCGAACACGGACACGCAAATCGCCGATGCCATCGCTGCCATCGTGCACGACTACCAGAAACACCTTCCGGATGCCGTGATCCTCCTGCAAGGCATCTTCCCGCGTGGAGAAAAGTCCACGGATAGCAACCGCCAGAGGATCAAGACGATCAACACCATGATCTCGAAGCTGGGCGACGGCAACAAGGTGATCTACGTGGATTTTGGCGACAAGTTTCTGGAGCCTGACGGGACGATCTCGAAGGACATCATGCCTGATTCGCTGCACCCCAGCGCCAAAGGCTACGAAATCTGGGCCGATGCCATCCGGCCACAGATCGAAAAGGTCTTTGGTAAGACCACGTGAGCAGGTCGTCGTGCTTTTAGTTAGCGCGTGAACTTGAGGATGACAAAACTGCCGGGCACCATCTCCGGATGCGGTGGCTTTTCGTTTGCTGATGGGATGAGTGCAGCCTCGAAATTGGCTGCCGCGAGGTAGACGGCGTGGGTTCTTGGATCAAGCGCCATCGTCCTTGCGCCCGGTTGGGTTTTGACGAGATCCACCACTCGGTACGTGCCGGGCTTGGCGGGGTCTTCCTGTACGACCGTGAGTGTCCCGTCGCCGCAAGAGGCAAATGCGAAACCGGTGCCTGGATCGAACGCACACGCATCCACTCCCTGCCCGATGGGCAGCTCGGCCAGGTGCTTGCCGCTCTGGGCGTCGAGCACGATCATCTTTCCGTTGCGGCAGCCGGCAAAAACGCGGTGCTTGATCGGATCGAGCGCGAGGCCCGTGGGTCCGGTGCCGGGGGCGAGCGGCCAGCGATGCGTGATGGTGTTTTGCTGGGCGTCGATGACCAGGACCTCGTTTTTGTCCTCCAGGTTGACGAAGAGAGTGCCTTTCTCATCGGGCACCGCGAATTCCGGCGCGCCGCCCAGCGGAATCGTGGCAACGACGGTAGCCGTGGCCGCATCGATGACGCTCGCGTCGTGACCTTCACCGTTGAAGACGAAGACGTGCCGGGTGAACGGTTCGTAGACAACGGCATCTGGCTTTTTGCCGACCACGATGGGCATCCCATAGGGCCGGAGCGAGGTGAGGTTGAACCTCATCACAGTGCCGCTCTGGCCGCTGGTGGCGAAGCCGTCGTTCAATTCCGGTGCCAGCGCGATGCCGTGGCCCCCGTCGAGACCGGGGATGGCCCGCACGAGCGTGCCGCGTTCCGTGTCGATGACCTGCACGCAATCGGTGCGCGCGACGTAGAGACGGTGGGCCTGCGAGTCGAGGGTCAGATAATCCCAGCCACTTTCTCCGCCCGGTTTCCACTTCCCTTCCAAATGATAACCGGATGCGCCGGGAGCAGCGGTAGAATGCTGCGCGCGCGCGGTGGCCGGGAATCCGTTGGCCAGACCGGCGAGCAGAGAGAAGAGATAGATCGCGTCACGGACCTTGGCCAAGCCTGGAGCAGGCGGGAAAACGCATGGGGACATATGCCAATGATCTTCGTCCTGCGGCGGATCAAAGCAAGGGCGCGCCTTCTCGCACCTGGCTCGGGTCACGATGCTCCGCGGCCAAGCTCTGCGATGGTCACCGCAGGCTCTTCGGAAAAAACGCGCGGCGGTACCAGCCATGACCGGGTGATTGTGTGGTGAGGTCCCGGAAAGATATATATTCCCCGGAAACGGACGGTCGTGCTATCCTGCACGAATGTAGTGATTACGAATCGCGCCCCCCGCCTCCATGCGTGTTCCCTCCTGTTCATTCCCCTTCGCCATAGCTTGTGCCGCGCTTGCCGTCTTGCTGGCGCCGATCTCCGGCCAAGCTCAGACCCCGACCGATGTCCTCTCCTATCATGGGAGCACCCTCACCAGCATCGGGGTGAATGCCACCGAGCAGCAGATCACGCCGACCAGCATTACCGCGAGCACCTTCGGCAAGCAGTTCGCCACGGACATCACCGACATTCCTAACACGACGGGAATCCCGGCTTCGACCATGCCCTCGGGCATCAATTACACGGCTGCCGCCGGACAGGTTTACGCCGAACCCCTGGTGAAAACGGGCGTGAACATCACCACGGGCAATTCTAAGGGCGTGCATGACGTGGTCTTCGTGGCGACTTCGATGGACAGCCTCTTCGCCATCGATGCCACCGGGGGCACCGTCTTGTGGAAAGATTCGTTCATCTACAACGCCTCGGGAAATCCCAACCTTGTCAACCCCACCATTGCCGCAGGCATCACGGCATGTCCCGGCGGATTTGGCACGGAGATCAATAGCCAGGACATTTCTCCGTGGATCGGCATCGTCGGCACCCCGGTCATCGACGGCACGAACGGCTACATCTACGTTGTCGCCAAGACCCGCGAGGTCCATGCGAGCGACCAGACGCATCCCCATTATGTGCTCACCTTGCACAAGGTGCGGCTCTCAGACGGCTTCGACATCAGCACGGTCATGGCCGACACGACCCTGCAAACCTCCGACACGACTTTCACTTTCAACTCGGGTCCGTACATCGTGGGCACGGGGCAGGCGGCCCTTACCGTGAGCGGCCAGAGCCGGATCTACCTGAACGCGCTCAGGCATATGGCCCGGCCCGCCTTGGAACTGTACAATGGGCGGATCTACATCGGCCTGGGCAGCCACGGCGACAACCAGCCCTACCACGGCTGGGTGTTGACTTACACCGCTTCCGCCGACGCCTCGGCCCCGGTGTGCAACGGTGCCTGGTGCCCGACGCCGAACGCCAGCGAGGGAGAAGGCGGCATCTGGCAGGGCGGCGGCGGCCTGGTCATTGACTCCAGCGGGTATGTCTACTTTGAAATCGGCAACGGTGCGTTCGATGGCACGATCTCCAGCGGGGTCGTGTCAGGCCTGGACAGCAACGGCTTTCCCACGACCGGCGACTACAGCGATTGCTTCATCAAACTGGCGCTCGACCCCACCACGACCCAGGGAAACCAGGGCACGAACAAGAACGGCTGGGGATTGAAGATCGTCGATTACTTCGCGCCTTACAACAACCACACGCTGGACTCGGGGGACAAGGACGTAGGTTCCGGCGGGCCGACCCTGCTGCCGGATGCCGCTGGTAGCACGGCGCACCCTCATCTGATCATCGGCGCGGGCAAGGAAGGAAAGTTCTACCTCGTCGACCGCGATAACATGGGCAAGTTCGGCACGACGGACAACATCGTGCAGACCTTTGCCATGGCGAACAGCGGCTCCTTTTGCGTGAGCGCCTATTTCAACGGTCGGTTCTATACGACCGCGGGTTACGGGGGCGTCACCGCCAGTTGGCCGCTGGCGAACGCGGCGATTACGACCGGGTCCGGCCAGAGCAGCCCCGACACCATCGCCTTTCCCGGTTGCTCGCCTTACGTCTCCGCCAACGGCACCACTAACGGCGTCGTCTGGGTCGTCGATAAGGGCACCGGCCAACTGCGCGCCTACGACGCAACGAATCTGGCGAGCGAACTGTGGACGAGCAACCTGAACGCCACCCGCGACGCGCTGGGTAGTGCCGTGAAGTTTTCGGTCCCCACGCCGGTCAATGGCCACGTGTACGTCGGCACCGCTGATCATCTGGTCGTGTATGGCCCGCCGATTCCTCCTACCGCGCCGCCCGCCGCGCCCACTGCTCTGAGCGCGTCCGCGACCGGTCCTTCAACCATCGCACTGGCCTGGACCGACAATTCCAACAACGAGAACGGGTTCAGGATCGAACGGTCGAGCGATGGCGTGAACTTCATGGAAGTGGCCACGGTCGGCGTGAACCAGACCACCTATGGCGACTCGGGCCTTTCCTCGCAGGCCACCTATTCCTACCGCGTGCGGGCGGCCAACCTCTACAACACGTTGAGCTATTCGGCCTACACGAACATCGCCAGCGCCACCACCCCGGGGACGGGTTCCCAGTTGCCGATCTATCTTTATCACTTCGATGAAGACACCGGGACAGGAACGGCGGATTCGGTGTCGGGTAACAACGGCGTGCTCGTCGGCGCGCCGGTGCCTGTCTGGGTCGCGCCTGGCCGTGTCGGCAATTCCAACCTCTCGTTCAGTGGCAACGGCGTGTACGATCAGGTTGGCGTCAGCGCGACGTTCAACTTCGGTTTCAACGCCGACGGCAGCAGCGGCAGCGGCTGGAGCTTTGCCGGCAGCAGCGGCTACAACGCCAGCAACGGCAGCCCGAACGGAGTCAGTTTTTACTCGCTGAGCCAAACGGCGCCCGTGGTCGCCACCGGCACGGCGGCCCTGGGGAGCACCCCTTTGGGGGTCGGCACTTACGACCTCAAGTTTGTGGCGGCGCAAACCATCGGCACACCTGCGGACATCCGCATCACCGTGACGGATAGCTTGGGGAAGGCGGTGTTTTCAACGACCACGCGGGACTACGCGCTTTCCAGTCCGGTGAAGACCTGGACGCAGTACGACTTCCCGTTCAGCGTCACGGATGCTCCGGCCAACGACTATCTGGTGGTGGAGTTTTCGAGCGATTCGAATAACGGCAGTTCCTTCGGTTGGGATACCCTCATCGGCACGTTTACCCCCACCTTCGATTCTGCGGTTCGGGTGGCCACCGATCTATCCCCCACGCTCGGGACCACCAGCAGCCTGCTCTGCTGGATCAACACGACCCAGGTGGGTAACGACACCCACTGGAAAGCTCCCGCGATTACCGGTGTGGAACAGGCCACCGCCTCGAACGATATCAACTGGGGTTATTTGGACAGCAAGGGTCACGTCTGCATGGCCGTGGGCGACAGCACCGTTTCGAGTACCGCCGTGATCAACGACGGCAAGTGGCACCACGTCGGCTTCAGCCGCGACGCCAGCGCCGGGACGGTGAAGATTTACATCGACGGCACGCTCAACACCTCCGCCACTCTCCCGACGGGAAACAAGACCTCGTCCTTCCGGCTCATTGGCGCGCTCTCGGACGTGATGAGCGACGGCATCACCTTCACCGGCGGCAATTATTTCAACGGCCAGCTCGATGATGTTAGGATCTATAACCTAGTCATCGATCCGGCGGTGGTCGCCGCCCTCGCGCTGCCTCCGGCGGCGCCGACCCAGTTGGTGGTCACGCCTGCTTCCGGCACCGAGTTGGACCTCGGCTGGACGGACAACGCCACCAACGAAACCGGCTATGAAATCTGGCGTTCGATCAGCGGAGGCGCGTGGGTACGGACCGCCCAGTTAGTAGCGAACACGACCTCGTACATGGATGTCGGCCTTAACCAGGGGACCAGCTACTCCTACTACGTCCGGGCGGTCGATTCCGCAGGCTACGCCGACTCCAACATCGTGAATTCCTCTACGCCCGTGCCGCCGCAGACACCCAGCGGCGCCATGGTGACTCTGCTTGCCCCGTTCGAGGTGGACCTGCAATGGCTCGATAACGCCAGCAACGAAGCCGGGTACAAAATCCTGCGCCGTGTCAACAACGTCAACTTTGCCGAGGTCGGCTCATTGCCTCCGAACAGCACAACTTATCAGGATAAGACCGTCCAGCCTGGGGTCGCCTATGAGTACCACATCCAGGCGTACAACGTCGCGGGCTACTCGGACTTCGCGGGGTTGAGCGTCACCACGCCCACCCAGTACCAATCCTATCTGGCAACGTATTTTACTCCGCAGCAGTTGGCAGACCCGACGATCACGGGCGACCTGGCGGACCCCGACCACGATGGGATCAGCAACCTGCTGGAGTATGCCTTCGAGATGGACCCTACCCGTGCGAGCGTTTCGAGCTTGCCGGTCGTGTCGATGCAGAACGGCTACCTGACCATCAGTTTCATTCAACGGATTGCGCCAACGGATCTGACTTATACGGTCGAAGTTTCGAGCGACATGAATACCTGGAATTCCGGCTCCGGTTATACCACTCAAGTTTCCGCCACCACCATCGATGCCGCGACACAGCGGACGGTGGTGCGTGATAATACGTTGGCCAGCGCCGCCGCGAGGCGTTTCATCAGGGTGCGAGTGTCACATTGAACTTTCCGACCGCGCACGTTTGCGCACGGCACGCGTTACACCTTTGGATCTTCATCAGAAGAATTTCGTTTGCATGTACGGGCATTTTCCAGCTTTGCCATCCTTCTTTCACCCGCAGAATCGATGAGCGAACACTCTATCTTGGCTCGCCAGCTCACCCCCAGAAAACCTAAATTCTTTCCTCCAATGCCGAACAAAGCAGGGAACACGGCCCGAGTCGGATTGGCGGCCTTACTCTTCGGTTTGTGCTGTGTCCAGTCGCCCAAAATGATGGCCATCGGAGCAGGCGATGCCGACGCAGCCAGCAACGCTTTCAACGCCGCTTTTCTGGTCAATACCGGCGGCCAAGCTTACTACAAGGAAGTGTTAGACAAAGACAAAGCGGATTACTTCTGGGTTCAGGCGGTGGACATCGAAGGGGCAGAGGATGCTTACGAGCGCACGGGAGCCGCCGCCCAGCAGAAGCTGGTTAACGACCTGCTCAATACCTTTCTGGTTAAGAATCATCCGCCTTGGACTTGGAACGGCTGGAACGACGACTTCGGGTGGGTATCGCTGGTGTTGATCCGTGGTTATCAGATGACGGGGACGCCCAATTTCCTGACCCAGGGCAAAGCCGCCTTCGATTTCGCTTACACGCGTGGGTGGGACACGCAGTACAACGGCGGCGGGATCTGGGAGCGACAGCTCGACAAGCTGCCCGCGGGTACCGCGGCCATGAAAGAATCCTTGTCCAGCGATTCCTTGGGAATGGCGGCGTGCATGATCTACCAGAGCACCGGCGACGTGAGCTATCTGAATAAGGCAACGCAGACCTACGATTGGGTCCATCAAAATCTCTACAACGCGAGCACCGGGCAGGTTTACCGGGGAATCGAGAAAGACGGGAAGGTCGATATGAGCAAGGCCGTCTATAACCAGGGCACTTTCGTCGACTTTGCCAATGCACTTTACGAAACCACGGGGAAAACTTCCTATTTCGACGACGCCAAGAGGTCGGTTGACTACGTCAAGAACAACCTGACGACTGGTGGTATCATCAGTAACAAAGCCGGATATTTGAAGACCTGGGCGGCTGAGTTCTCGCGCGCACTCGGGCATTTCGTCCGGGATAATCACCAGTGGAGCGGTTATTACCCATGGATGGTCCAAAACGCCGATGCGGCCTGGGGTTGCCGCCGGACGGATTTGAATATTTCCTGGAACGGTTGGACCCAGCCGACGCCGGTGGACAACGGTGCGCAGGCGGGGCAGTACGTCAGCGCGGTGGTCTGGCTGCAGTTCACCCCAGCCACGCAACCGAACAACCTCGCTGGCATTCACGCTATCGTCAGCCAATCCGGGGGGATGGTGGTCGATAATGGCGGCAGCAAGGTTCAAAAAACGGGCGTGGTGTTGAAGGCTGCCAACGGGAGCCAGCCACAAAAATGGAATTTCAGACAGAACGCGGATTCCACTTGGAGCATCACCAGTTTGGATAGCTTCCAGATGTTGGATAATGGCAACAGCACGTTGAATTGGGCGCAGATGATCCAAGCTCCTTTCGACGGCACCGCCAAACAACGGTGGAGCGTGGCGCAACAAATGGATGGCAGCTTCAAGATCTGGAATCCGGCGAGTGGCGGGGCGCTGACCAATTCCGGCACTCCCATGAACGGCCATCAACTGACCCAGATGGGTTGGAGCGGCGGAAGCCAGCAACGCTGGTTGCTGCAGTAAACGCCCGGCCTGCGAGAAGAATGCAGGCACGGGGCTGGTAGATCCTATGCGTTTACGCGTGGAGTTTTCCCGGGGACGATCCTGCCGCGCGCATCCGGCTTGACAAGCCAACTGTTCTTTCCTTTTAATCATGATCCCCCCATGAAAACAAAAACGCCCTTTTTGTGCTCTGTTCGCTTGGTCATTGGGCTTGCCGCCGCCCTCGGCGTCGATCAAACGGCTACCGCTGAGCCAGCGGCCTCCGCGACGCCGTGTATGACCGTTCTCGACCGTTTCACCTCTCCCGACGTGCCGGAGATGGGGACGGATGAAACTGTGACGCCGCCTGGCCGTTGGCCCGACGCGCCCCCGCCCGCCGATTTGCCTGGCAAGGGCTTGGCGCAGCACCCGATGCTGTACCTGGGGGAAGGCTACGACAAAATGTTCATCGTCAAAGATGGCAAGGTTCTCTGGACCTATTCCACCGGCACCAGCAACGAATACGACGACGTGTGGATGTTTTCTAATGGCAATATCCTCTTCAGCCGCATGGAATACGTGGCGGAGATCACCCCGGATAAAAAAACGGTGTGGCGCTACGATGTGAAGAAGGCTTCCGGTGTGGATCACAAAGAAATCCACGCCTGCCAACCCATCGGGACAGACCGGGTCTTGTTCGTGGTGAATGGCTTGCCGCCCAAGCTGATGGTCATCAACACCAAGACCGGGGCCATCGAAGTCGGGCACGAACTCCCGTGCTTTCAACCCTTCGATCCTTCGAGGATTCACGGGCAATTCCGCCGGGTACGTTACACTGCCCAGGGAACGTATCTCGTGCCCTTCCTCAACATGGGGTTTGTCGCGGAGTACGACAAAGACTTCCACGAGATTTGGCGTTACAACACTCCGAAACCGTGGGCCGCGCTCCGCCTCAAGAACGGCAACACGTTGATCACCGATGAAGGGGAGGAACTCACGCGCGAGGTCAACCCTAAGGGCGAAACCGTCTGGGAACTCAAGGACAGTGATCTGCCCGAAGCCTACCGTTTGACCTCCGCCTCGCAGAGCGTCACCCGACTGGTCAACGGCAATACGATCTTCACCTCGCGCGGTAAAAACGGGAAGGGACCTCAACTCGTCGAGGTCACGCCGGAGAAGAAAGTCGTCTGGGTGCTTCAGGATTGGCAGACCCTCGGACCTGCTACCGCCGTGCAAATTCTCGATGATCCCGGCACCCCGGAAACCCCCGGCGAATCGGAACACTGACCCGCCGTCAAAAAGCGAAAGTTCCGAACTCCGCTCTGGTCTCCGCTCGAACCGGGCAAGGGAAAACATGAATCCACTTCGCTTCGTGATCGCGGTCTGCCTCGGCAGCAGCTTGTTCTCCGCGCCGCTGCTCGCCGCCGAAGACTGGCAAACTCCGTTGCGCACCGAACTGAACACCATGGCGGCCAAGCTCACCGCCACCCTCAAACCTTGGCCGGTACCTGCGCGGACCTTCCTTGTCGAAACCTACGGCGCGGTCGCGGATGGCCGGACGCTCAACACCCTCGCGCTGCAAAAGGCCATTGACGCCTGCTCCGCTGCTGGCGGCGGCACCGTGGTGTTAAGCCACGGAGACTATGTGACGGGCACCATCGAATTAAAGTCGGGCGTGATGCTTCAGGTCGACAAGGACGCCCGGCTGCTCGGCAGTACCCAGATCGGTGATTATCCAGAGAAAATCGCACGCCATCCCACGGTGATGGACAGCTATTACAAGCAGAAGCAGTCACTCATCTTCGCGGAGGATTGCGAGCGCATCGGCATCCGGGGGGAGGGGACTATCGATGGCCGCGGCACGAGCGCGAACTTTCCCGGCGGCGAAGAAAATAATTCCCGTCGTCCCTTCCTGATCCGGATGCTCGCATGCCGGCAGGTGGTGGTGGACGGCATTCACCTGCGCAACGCGGCCAAATGGTTGCAAGACTATCTGAACTGCGATGACCTGATTCTCCAGGGGGTCAACGTCGAGAACCAGGCGAATTTGAACAACGACGGTCTCGACATCGACAGTTGCCGCAACGTCATCGTGCGCGATTGCTTCGTGAATGCGGAGGATGATGCCCTGTGCTTCAAGGGGACCGGCTTGCGCACCACGGAGAATGTGCTCGTGGAAAACTGCAAATTTTACACGACATGCAGCGCGCTCAAGTTCGGTACCGACTCGCAGGGCGGCTTCCGCAACGTGCTCATCCGCAACGTGGAAGCGGGTTACCAGCCTCCGGGCATGTTCATGATCAACCCGAAGCATCGCCACAGCGCCATCGCGGGGATCTCGTGGACCTCGGCGGACGGCGGGAACATCGAAAACGTGCTCGTTACCAACGCCCGCCTCGTCCGCGCTGACGTGCCGATTTTCGTGGTGGGCAGCAACCGGGGGAGGGTGTTGCCTAACATGGCCAAACCCGCGCCCGGCAAAGTCCGCCGCCTCCTCTTCGAGCATCTCACCGGCGAAGGGAACGACGCGCACGGATCGGCCATCGTGGGTCTGCCCGGCACGCCGGTCGAAGACGTGGCCGTGAACGATTGCCATCTGTCGGCGGCGGGCGGCGGCACGGCCCAGCAGGCAGCGGTCATCCTGAAGGACAACCCCGGCACGTACCCGGCGCCGGGCATGTTCGGCTCGATGTATCCTGCCTGCGGGTTCTACGTCTGGCACGCCCGCAACGTGCAGTTCTCGAACGTGGCGGTGACTCCGTTGAAGCCCGACGCCCGTCCGCTGGTGGGCGTGGGTCCGGACGTGGAAAACGTCCTGCTGGACGGCAAGCCGGTGCCCTCGAGTTCTCCGGTGGCCGCTAGCCGGTGACTCGTCCTGCGCCGAAAACCAGCCCATTTTTCAAAAGACCTGCCGGTTTGATGCGGCTTTACTTGCCCGGAAATCCGTAATTATTTTCGACATTCCCCGATGACCAGAACCATGAAATTATCCCCCCTCCTTTTCATTTGCGCGGCGAGCACGCTCTTGCCCTCCCTTGCCTCAGCACAGGAAACAGCCACCTATCAGGATAGCAAAGCTCCGCTCGAAGCACGGGTGGAAGACCTCTTTCAAAAGCTCACCCCGGAGGAAAAGCTCTCCCTGCTCGGCGGCACCGGCTTTCCGACGCAACCCATTCCCCGCCTCGGCCTGCCCCCGATCGGCATGATCGACGCCGGTCAGGGTGCGCGGGGCGGCCTACCTCCCACCGAGGGTCCAGCCACGGCCTTCCCGGCGGGTGTGTGCATGGCCTCCACCTGGGACCCCGAGTTGATCGGGCGGGTCGCCCGGGCTATCGGCGAGGAAACGCGCAACAAGGGGCCGGGGTCGCAAGTCCTGCTCGGCCCGGCGGTCAACATCCACCGTTCCCCGCTAGGCGGACGCAACGGCGAGTACATGAGCGAGGACCCGTTCCTCGCGGCGCGGATGGCGGTCGGCTACATCCGGGGGATGCAGAGCACCGGCGTCGGGGCGTGCATCAAACATTTCGCCTGCAACAACCAGGAATTCGACCGCTTCAACGTGAACGTCGTCGTGGGCGAGCGGGCATTGCGCGAAATCTATTTCCCGGCGTTTGAAGCGGGGGTGAAGGAAGGCGGCGTCTGGATGGTGATGAGCAGCTACAACAAGGTGAACGGCACGAACGCCAGCGCGAACAAGTTCCTGCTGACCGACGTGCTGAAACGGGGCTGGGGATTTGACGGACTGGTGACGAGTGACTGGGGCATCCACGGACCCGTCAGCGTCCAGGCGGGCAACGACTTGGAGATGC
The DNA here is from genome assembly GCA_964236475.1 of uncultured Chthoniobacterales bacterium. Classification (GTDB taxonomy): domain Bacteria; phylum Verrucomicrobiota; class Verrucomicrobiia; order Chthoniobacterales; family SZAS-18; genus CAHJWO01. Next base: position 17,689 of record CAXSED010000017.1, on the reverse strand, counting down.
CCGATCACAAGTGGACCAAGCTCGACAAGCTCCAGGCCGCGCTGGCCGACGGCAGCATCACCCAAGCGGTGGTGGACGATGCGGTGCATCGCTACTTGCGGACAGCGATTCGGGTCGGGTTGCTCGACCATCTCCCCGCGCCCGACCCCAAAATGGTCAATTCGCTTGAACACCGCCAAGTTGCCTACGAAACGGCGACCAAAGGCATCGTGCTGTTGAAGAACCAAGATAATTTCCTGCCGTTCGACCGTCACCAGTTGCACTCCGTTGCCGTGATCGGCGAGGCGGCTCAAACCTTGCAGTTTGGCGCGCTCGGCAGCCCGGTGGTCTACCCGTTGCACTCGACGCAACTCCTGGCCGGGATCAAGGAAAAAGTCGGCGACGGGATGACGGTACGCTTTGCCACGGGGCGGGCCGTCGGCGAGCCGGTGTCCGGTGTTGCCCTGACGCCCGCCGGTGACCATCCCGGCCACGGCTTTCTCGCGGAATACTTCTCCAACGAAAAACTCGAGGGTCAGCCCGGGGTGGTGCGGGTAGAGGAGCAGATCAACATCTTCGACCAGCCGTCGCCGCTGCCCGGTGCCCAGCGCGAGCACTACAGCGCGCGTTGGACTGGCAAGCTGGTTGCCCCAACGTCGGGCCAGTACACTTTTACCTTTGCCGGTGACGACGGCTACCGCCTGTTCATCGACGACAAGCCGCTGATCGACGAATGGGGGCACCCCAACAGCACAAAGAGCGCGCCGATTGACCTGGAGGCGGGCAAGGTCTACGACCTGCGCGCCGAGTTCTTCCAGAAGGGCGGCGAGGTGCGCGCCCAACTCAGTTGGCAGCTCCCGGGTCAGGGGCCGTATGGCGGAGCGATTGACGTTGCGAAAAACTCGGATGTCGTCATCCTGGCTGCTTCCACCGAGCACATGGAAGGCGAGGGTCGGGACCGCCCGTCGATGGGTCTACCCGGCAAACAGGACGATCTCATCCGTGCCGTGCTCGATGCGAACCCGCGCACGCTGATCGTGCTCAACAACGGCACCCCGGTGACGATGAAACCCTGGGTCGACCGGGCACCCGGCGTGATCGAAGCCTGGCTGCCTGGACAGGAAGGCGGGGCCGCGCTGGCCGCGATCATCTTCGGCGACGTGAACCCATCGGGCAAGCTGCCCGACACGCTGGCCGTCAAACGCGCCGATTACCCGGACGCCTCCAACTATCCCGGCCAACACGCGGAGGTGAACTACGCCGAGGGGGTTTACGTCGGCTACCGTCACTTCGACAAGGAAAGCATCGAACCGCTGTTCCCCTTTGGCTACGGCTTGTCCTACACCACGTTCGCTTACAGTAACTTGCAGGTTTCGCGGCCCAGCTTCGGACCCGCTGATGCCGTCGACATGAGCGTGGACGTGACGAACTCCGGCCCGCGGGAGGGCGAGGAGGTCATTGAGCTTTACTTGCACGATGACGAACCCAAGATCGACCGTCCCATCCGTGAACTGAAAGGTTTCTCCAAAGTCGCGCTCAAACCTAGCGAAATGAAGACCGTGCGTCTGACCGTGCGCGCCCGCGATTTAGCATACTTTGATGTCCCGGGTCACCAGTGGAAAGCCGACGCCGGTATGTACGAGGTCGAGGTAGGACCCTCTTCGCGTGACATCCGGCAAAAAACCCCGTTGCGGCTGGACGCGCTTTTCACCGAAGCGGTCTATCAACCGGCGACGCCCGATCGTCGTTGACGCGGGTCCACGGTGCATCTCCCTCTCAATGCTGGTCGTTGCCGTGCCGGAGCGGCAGGGCAGTTGGATCGGCAGGCGGTCTATGTTTATCCCGTTCTCTGCCTGCATCCGTCAGACCCAAACGAGAAAATTATGGTTGCCGGGTGCAAATAAATCTCAAATCCCGCTTGACCCTATAAATGATCATGTATATACATTGACAACGTTAGCCCCCCCCTTTCGCGGTCTTCGACGCTTTGCCATGTGAAGTAGGCTCCTCTTGGTCAAACGCGCCAATCACCGACGAACCATCGTAGTAAATCTGCCCCCACAGTTTTCTGTATGACGGTCACCCCTAGAACCGGCAATGGTCTCCGCGCGTTCACGCTGGTTGAGATGCTCGTGGTCATCTCGATCATTATCCTCCTGTTGGCTCTGACCGTGCCGGCGATGAACAGCTTTTCCAAAAGCAATACGCTTGTCAGCGGCGGTGACATGATCACCAATTTGGTTGCGCTCGCGCGTCAGACTGCCACGTCAAAAAACACGATGACCGCCCTGGTTTTGCTGGGCAAGCAAGGCACCGCCGATGCCGATTTCCGTGCCTTCACCGTGCTCCAGTATAATACCGACCAGAAGCTCTGGGTGCAGAACACTGCTTGGCAGCCGTTGCCGACAGGTGTAATCGTGGATTTTACCGACACGGCAGACTCCACATTCATCTTAAATTCGCCCACCACTTTCCCCGATCTGGGTAGTGGACAGTCGAATCCGCCCGTGCCGTATCAACAACAGACCGTCACGAGCTATGCAGCCCGGATCTTCGTGCCGAACGGTGGGTTGCTCAACGCCCAGAATCCAGCGCAGATCCGCTTGGTCGAAGGGAATATTCAAGGGGCTCAGGTCCAGTACACCCACCGGACATCCAGCGGCACTCCCGCCAATTATTATGACATCGCCATTCTGGGTGCCACGGGCCAGACCAAAATCAGCCGCCCCTAGTGTTATGCCGCGTCCCAGCCAGTCCCGCTCCGGGTTCAGTTTGATCGAAATCGTGATCGCCATCGGCATTACGGCTTTTACCCTCGCAACCATCGCGGGCATCTTCGGCGTTACCAGTCAGTCCGCCCAGGATTCCAGCCGGGACACTTTGATGACATCCATGATCGGTCAGGTCATGAGTGATCTGCGTCCGCTGCCGTTCGACACGCTTTGGCAAGCCGATCCGCGCGGCGGTACGCCGACTTACCTGGGCAGCTTGACGCCGAACGCGGATCCTCCGGCGCCGCCCACGAGTACCACCCCGGCGACCAGCTACTACTACTTTACCTCGGAAGGTGTGCTCATCGAACCTACCGGGACAACGTCACCCTCTGCCACTGCCTATGGGTCAGCGCCCTTGACCACGGTCTATCGTTGCAAGGTGTTAAAAACAGTGGACACCACCACGCAGAGCTTCGTCACCACAGCTGGCACCAATCCGGGCTTCAACCGCCTACAATTGACGCTCAGCTTTGATTGGCCCGTTGCGTCCGGCGCGGCGAACACAAGTGCTAATGCCCCCAACGTCAAACTGGTTTATGAGAGCATCGCGCGTTACTTCTGAGTCTTCTTTGCTCCGGCGGGCGGCTTTCACGCTCATCGAGGTGCTGGTGAGCATGACGGTGTTGTCCATCATCGTGATCATGCTGACCAGTCTGCTGAGCTCTTCGTTGAAGATTCTGAACAGCAGCGAAAGTGACCAGGAACGGCATCGCAACGGTCGGGCGTTGACCGACTTCATCGGCAAGGAGCTTCGCCAGGCTCTGCTTCCCGTCGAGATCAAGGCCAACGCGAATCAGCCCAACCTCCAGTTGGTGATCAATCCTCCCCAGATCACGGGGTCGACCTATCTCAATGCGGACTCGATCTTCTGGCAGGCTCCTCTGGCGACGGACAGCACTTACGGTGACATCGCCGAGGTCGGATATTTTGTGAGATGGATCACCACGGGTTCCACGATAACACCCACTCTCTGCCGTTTCTTCGTGAATCCCTCGGTAACCGATCCAACCACGAATAAGGTGACGCAAAACACCGATAACTTCCTGATCTACACGAACTTGACGGGCTGGGTGACTCCCTCTTTGCTCGATGCGTTGGCGCCTGCGGATAATAATGCCGGGGCAAACGGCCAGAAGAACGGCTACATCGGTCTGTTCGCGGAGAATGTGCTCGGGATATGGGTGCAATCGTACGGCATCGACGGCGTCGAACTTGCGCCGAGCAGTGGTTCGAGCCGCGGCAGCTTCGATTCACGGCAAGGCTATAAGCTAGCAACGGGTCAGCTCAACAACGCGAAAGAGTACCGATATCTTCCCGCTCTGATCAAGGTGTCCATTGCGCAGATCGACACGAAATACGGGGCCCGCTTATCGCCCGCCGCCAACGAGATCCGCACGATGACCCAATCGTCGGTGAACGCCGCTGATTTCTTGCGGAAAGCGCAAGCGGATACTGGCTCCCCGGCGGTTCAGGCGATAGCGCCAGGCATTCGTATCTATTCCACCGACGTATTCCTCGACAACGGAAGATGAAAACTACTCCCCCCCCTCGTCCGGCTGCCAGCGGCAGCGCTCTCATTATCACGCTGTTTTTCATGGGCATGATCACCGTGGTGATCGTGGGCGTCCTGATCAGTTCCCGGCTGGAGCGTTCGTCCGCGCATTCCCACTTCGACCAGAAGCGGGCGGCTGACCTTGCGCGCGAAGGGGTGGAGCGGGTCGTTGCCACGCTCGACGTACAAACCGCTTATAAGTACAAAACAACTGATCCTGTTACGAGCCAGACCGTCTATCGGTACCGGAATTACTTGACGCGGCCGGGCGGTCTCATCGTTCCGGCGACCGCTCCCACCGGCACCGCCACCGATGCCACCACCCAGAATATCGTGGCGCAGTCCGTGCCGCTTTCGACGGGCACCCCATCCCCCACGGCGCCCACGCCCACCGACCCGGTGTACGCGGCACCAAGTCTAAACATTCCTTCCTTTGTCCAGCAATCATATCCTACTTACCTCATTGACGACCGTCCTGCCAAGTCCACGAACGGTGCTACCACGGGTGCCACGACTCCTTCGTCGATGAAATTGAAGTGGGTCTATATCCACCAGGATTCCAACGCAACGGGCGGTCTTTCTGCCATGTATGATGATCCGGTCGATCCGAGCACGGTACCTACGGGTGACGGGCGTCCGAGGGGCAGCTTGGCAAACGATATGCCGGCGATTGACGCCCGCTATCCGATCATCGGCCGCTTCGCCTACTGGACCGACGACGAAAGCTCCAAGCTCAACTATAACTTGGCTTGGAAGAAAAATACCGCTGGCACCAAGAATGTCTCGGGCATGGCTGATCCGAGCCGCATTGACTTGGAGGCTTTACCGCTTCCCAACCAGTCCAACTTTTATCTCACCGGAAGCCAAGTCGACACGATTCACAATTGGATCACGGGCATACCAGGCCGGTATTTCAACTCCTTCGAGGATGCCCGTCAAGTCGGACAGACCGATTCCACGATCCCACCCGTGATCGACTACAACAAATTTGAGTTGACCCATTACAACCACGATCCGGATACCACTTTTTTCGGGGAGGACCGTATCCTGCTTACTACCAACCCACGATTGGTGCCGAAGAATGCCGACGGCAGCTACGCACGCAAGTTTATCGACATTTTGCGCGAGGACACGGCCAAGACGCTGGGCAAGGATTTCCGCACTATCGATCCACCCGACCCCGGCATCCCGACCAATATCGCAGGCGGAGAATCCGACGTAAACGGTGTTGCGGTGCCCTCTGGCACTAGCTATTACCCCGGAGTTACCGTCGCCAACAAGCTCGACATGGTCATCCAGAACTTGGTGCGTTACATCAACCAAGCGAACTGGCCGATGTGCAGCGACAAGAATGCCAGCTTAAGAAGTAAGTATTACCCTACTTCTACCGCCACCAACCCGGCGGTCGCCCAACTCGCTATGGCCGTCATTGACTATGTTCGCATGAGGGAATCGACGCAGCCGGTCGTACCCGGAACGCGTGCTGGTACCGGAAAGGCCCCCTCGACGACATTCACCACAGATTTAAACACGGTGTCCAATTCCTCCACCGCTTATCAAGGTTACGGCCGCTACCCTTATTGCACCGAGATGGGCGTGTTGATAGAAAACTCCATCAGTGGCGGCGTGACGCAGTGCGAGGATGGCACGACCGCCGGTTGGCCGTTGAATCCGGGTACACCCAAAAGGATGACCCTGTACCGCTGCTGCGCACAATACGAATTTTATCTTCCGTTGCGGTCTAATCTGCTGAACGGAATTGTCCTGGCGACGCCCCCCTCTCCCGCAGGCAGTACTACCCCGGCGGAGCGTTGGACTTGCACCCCGCTGCAGAATGGAGATTCTTCCGTGCGCTGGGTGGAAGGGGAGGACAGCACGATGCATCAAGTGCTCGCCTCGGCTGGCGACTTTGGTGGCTTCCAACCCGCGATCTCCACGAAGAACTGCAAAATCTATAATCCCGGTAGCACCACTTCTTCCGGTGCGACCTTGCTGCCGGGGGGATATGCGGTGGTTTCCATCCCGTATTTCCGCGTTTCGGGTGGTGAAAGTGCCTACGGGGGGTTTGCCCTGCGCGCTGATTTGGAAAGGAGATACGTTAAAGCGGATGGACTCACAGAGTCGACTACGCCGGTAGATCCGAATTTTATCCGCGCTCAACTCGTTCCCCAAACCAGTTCCCCGGCTGTAAACTACAAGGCGCAGATGTTCACTAGCATTGGTGCTACCTATGCTGCATTTGACGCCGCTTGCACCAAAATGCTCTCGGTGGAAACGGATGATCCGCGCTGCAGTGTATCCCCCCTCGATTGGGTCCAAGGAAGAGCCAGCTCCTGGGGTGGGAAAAACACCCGGTCAACCGTGGGCAAGCCAGCCGTCGCTGTCACCAGCCCTACCCCACAGCAGGACACGGATAACGCCGGGAACATCTCAGACTACAGTCTGTACATGCCGCCGCCCAAGGTTGCGAGCAGCACGAATCCGGAAGACCTCCAAGTGACTTCGATTGGTGAGTTAGGTTACGTGTCGACTGGTCTCTCCACGAGCGCGATGGTCGGCAGCGTCTCCTGGAGGACGCTCCGTTTGCAGGGCAGCTATTACACCCTGCCAAATGTCGTGCCAGATTGGGCGTTTGCGGACCTTTTCGCCGTCCCGAACGGAAATGTGAATAACGCTGCGACCACCACGGGAGAAACGTCCCCCACGGAGCAAACTCTCTATAATCCCCACGGCAACACCGTCGGCGGTCGGGTCAATATCAATTCGGTAGTCGTGCCGTTCACGGACCTCACCCACGACAGGGCGCTCATGGGACTTATTGACTACGCGACCATGGGGACGGTGACGGCGACGGGAGCAGCGGGGACCCCAACAACCATTCAGCCCCCGGATGCAGAGGCCATCGCCAAGAATATTGCCAGTCAGACCCTTGTCAAATCGATCCCCAACGTCACCTATCCGAAAAAATATGGGACGATGGACCCGTCGAACCTATCGAATCAAGCAGACCTTCCCGCCTACGATACCCCGGGTGAGTTGTGCGAGATCAGCAGACTTGGAGATCAAGGCGAAGTGGGTGAAGACCTCATCCGCCAGATCTCCAGCCTGACCTGCACGCGCGGCGACGTTTTCTCGGTCTACTCAATTGGCCAAGCCTTGCAGCAAAGCGCCAGCGGCAAACTCGTGGTGACGGCGGAACAACGGCAGCAATCCATGGTGGAACGTTACGTTGCGAATAAAGACACCCCCTCGGCTCAGGATGACCAGGTCCGCTTCCGCACCGTCTATGTGCGGAACCTGACGCCCTGAAGTTGTTGCAAACCAACACGGAATCTTATGAACTGATGGCGGGCGCGCTATCAGCAAGGTTCAGTTTGGCGGACGCAAGAACAAGCAAGGCGTGCAAGCCGGATTCGGTCGCCGTCAAGTTCACTGACTTGGCGCATTTACTCGAGTGTCGAGGAGACGACGATTACGCCGAATCGTCTCGCCTGAAACAAGCTGACCCGGCTCCTCATCCGGTCATTCCATCTGTGGCACTTTGGCGAGGTGAGGGATTCATCACTTCCCGAGAAACGTCTTGCCACTCAGGCCTATCCAAGATATACCGGACGCGAATCTTTCGCTCGTCCCCCCCTAGACCCCAGCGAGGATGTCGCCGGAAATCTTGCCGCCCCGGTAGCCTGTGGCAAGGCAAGTGAGTTCCGGCGGCATCCCGCGTGATCGCTTCCCCCCGGTCTCGACAATTCCTCCCCCTTTATGAAACGTCCAGGGTTTCTGGTTGCACTCTTTGTGCTGCTCGCGTTGGGCTTGGCCGTCGGTTTCTCAATCTTCGCCCGACGCCATCCGCCAGTGCAGGCCGCTCGGACCGTGCCAACTGCCACGCCGGTGCCGGTGGCTACCGCGCCGATCCCACCGACGCCCGCTGGCGCTCCGTCTGCGGTCATGGCGGTTCCTGCCTCGCGCGGAACTGCCCGGTCAATTGCCGTCGTCGAGCCGGCTCCAGCTTTCCCGGGCGCGCACCATGTGCCGACCAAGGCTGAGGAAATGCTGCCTGGCGCGCCCCCACCTCTCCCGATTCCGCCGGACTTCCTTGAGAAGATGGTCGATAAGACAGGCACAGTTGCCAGTTTTACCCTCCCGGGTGGCAAGATGGCGAGTGGCATGGTGGAACTCGCGCAACGTGACGCGGACGGTAACCTCTCCCTCGTGCAGGGGCATCTCGACGCGCCCTCGCCGGGGTTCTTTTTCTTTAGCAAGGAGAGCTTGCCGGGCGTGGCAGGCGCGTTTTCGGGCAACGCCCGCTTCGACGATAAGCTAATCGCCTACCGCGCCGAGCCCATCGGCCCGGGCGGCGCGCCGATGCTTGTCCCTCGCCGACTCGACCAAGTCATGTGCCTTGGCATGCCTCTGAAAAAGGCGGGGCTTGGCCCCATCGAGAACGCCCCGCAGAATTATCCGACGAACGCCCCGGCTCCCGTTTACAACAACAATGTCGTCTCGCTCCAGAGCTTGCCCGGCGCGAAGGCAGTTGCCTACCTCGATTTTAATGGCGGCCCCGGACCCTGGATCGGCTGGGGAAGTTTCGTCGCCTTGCCTTCCGGCGACACCAACGTGCAGATCCGGGACGTGTGGCAGCGTGTCGCGGAGGATTACCAGGGCTACAACATCAACATCACGACGGACGTCAAGGTCTTCAACGCCGCCCCGCCGAACAGTCGCCAGCATGTCTTGATCACGCCGACCAACACCGCCGCGCCCAGCGCCGGAGGTGTATCGTATGAAAACTCATTTAACACGAGCGCGGACGAGGTGAACTGGGCGTTTTACACCACGGGCAAGCTTTCCGCGGAGGTCGTCTCGCATGAGATCGGCCATACCGTCGGGCTTTCCCACATGGGTCTGAATGTCCCCAACGGCTCGGGTGGTGTGACGCACACTGAATATTATCTGGGCCAAGGCTCGGGCGACGTGGGTTGGGCGCCGATCATGGGCGCAGGCTACTACGAAAATCTTTCCCAATGGTCCAAGGGTGACTACACCAACCCGAGCAACACCGAGGACCAGCTGTCCATCATCGCCAACAACAACAACAATCTGGCCTACCGCGCCGATGACGACGGCTCGACCTTCGCCACCGCCAAGTACCTCGAAATCCAGGACGACAACTCCATCGTCAACGAGGGCATTCTGGAAACGACCGGCGACGTGGACGCCTACCGCTTTACCGTGACCGCCAGCAGTTCGGTCTCTATCACCGTCAATCCGGTTAACGCGAGCCCGGACCTCGACATCCTCGCGTCCATCTATAAAAGCGACGACACCACGCTCATCACCTCCGCCGACCCAACCAAAACGACCCTGCCGGCAACTGTCACCGCCACGTTGCCAGCGGGCGACTACACGTTGAGAGTGACCGGCACCGGCTACGGTAATCCGCTGACGACCGGGTTTTCCAATTACGGCGTCCTCGGCGCGTACCTCATCAGCGGCACCGTGACCAACGGCGTGAAGCCGGAGCGGCTCAGCATCGCCGAAAACACCGCCAACGGCACGGCGGTTGGCACCGTTACCCCCCGCAACGCGCACGGCTCGGATTCTCTGACGTATTCCATCGCCAGCGGCAACACGGGGAACGCGTTCACGATCAACCCCGCCACCGGGGCCATCACGGTGGCTACCAGCTCCGTCCTCAACTACGAGACGCTTTCCACCCGCTGGGACGTTCCGGCGGTCATCCCGATGTTCGTCACCATCACGGATGCCACCAACCCGGCGCTCACCGAGACGATCCGCGTCGTGGTGAACGTCACCAACGTCAACGAAGCGCCCTCGATCACCGGCGGCGGCGCCGTGACAATGCTTGCCCGTACGCCCGTGGGCACTCCTCTCATTCAGGTCACCGGCACCGACCCGGACCAGATGGATTACTGTACCTATTCCATCCCCGCCGGTAACACGGGCGGAGCGTTCGCGGTGGACGCCTTCGGGGTGGTTTCGCCCGCGCTATCGGTCAATCCCACCACCGCCACGACCTACACGCTCACCGTGCGCGCCTCGGATCAGGGAACGCCTGCCCTGACCGCCGACACGACGGTTACGGTCACCGTGGTGCCGGTGCCCGCCGGGTACACGCCGGGGACCATCATGGACGCCTTTTACGACAACATCACGGGCCAAAACGTTAGCAACCTGACCAGCAGCGCTAACTTCCCCACCAACCCGAATTCGGAAGTTGCCCTCACCTCGGCGGACGAGGAAACCGACCAGGGCGCCAACTACGGCAGCGCCATGCGCGGTTTCGTCATCCCGCCGACGACGGGAAGTTATACCTTCTGGATCGCCTCGGACGACAGTGGGGAACTGCGCATCAGCCCGGACGCGACCCAGGCGAACGCCGTGGTGCGCGCTTCGAATTCCAGCTACACCAATCCCGACACGTACAACACCTTCTCGTCCCAGCAATCGGTCGCGTTGACGCTGACCGCCGGACAGCCTTACTACATCGAGGCACGCCAGAAACAGGGCGACGGCGGCAACCACCTATCCATTGCCTGGCAGGGGCCGAACATTTCCCAGCAGGTGATCCCGGGACGGTTCCTGGCACCCTTCTATGAGAATTACGTGCCGTCCATCCCCGCTACCACATTCAACGTGCGACGCGACGCGTACCTTGGCGGCGTGATCGGCACGGTTCCCGTCAACGAAGTCAATACCCAGGTTGGGTATAACGCCTTCACGATCACGGGTGGCACGGGCGCGGGCTTGTTCAGCGTTGATCCGGCAACAGGAGTTCTGCGCGTCAACACCAACGCCGCCGCGCTGACGACCGGTTCGAGCTACACCTTGAATCTCAGCGTGTCCGACACCGGCACGCCGGTCCTTTCGGGCAGCGGCACAATCACGGTCAACGTCATCGACCCGGCGACGATCAACGTCAGCGGTATCTCGCAACAGATCTGGACGAACATGACCGGCTCCAACGTGAGCAACCTGACCGGCGACGCGCGTTATCCTTATGCGCCCACCACCACCCGCACGCTGACCACCTTCGAGGGGCCGTCCGGTTACGGCACGTACTACGGCACGCGTATCCGCGCGCTGGTCACCCCGCCGACGACCGGCTCCTACACGTTCTACATCTCCAGCGACGATTCGAGCCAGTTGTGGTTCAACGCGAGCGGCAGCACCGTCACAGGCGACAAGATGATCGCGAGCGTCAACGGTTACACCACGGCGGGCGTTTACACGACGCAGTCCACGCAGACCTCCACCGCCTACACGCTGACCGCTGGTCAATCCTACTACATCGAGGCATTGCAGAAGCAGAACGACGGCGGGGACTTCCTGCAGGTCGCCTGGAGCGGGCCGAACATCACCACCCCGACCATCATCCCGGGCAGCGCGCTCAAACCCCACAACATCAACGCCGCGCCGACGTTCAGCAGTGCGTCGTATGTTTTCCCGCTGCGGCCGAATTCGCCCAACGGCACGGCGTTCGGCACCCTGGCGGCGACCGACCCGGAAAAGGGAATCTTGACTTATGCCATCCTCTCCGGCAACTCCTCGGGGGCGTTCGCCGTCAACCCGGCGACCGGCGTCATCACGGTGGCAAACAGCGCGGCGGTGACGCCGGGCCAGACGTACTCCCTGACCGTTGGCGCGCAGGACGACGGCATCGGCGGCGTGTATCCTCTCGGCGCGGTGGCGGCTATGGCGACGGTCACCGTTCCCAAACCCGTCGATCAATGGCGGCAGGATAACTTCGGTGCAAACGCGGGCAACGCGGCCATCGCGGGCAATCTCGCCGACCCCGACGGTGACGGTCTCAACAATCTGTTGGAATACGCTCTGGCGACGAACCCGCTCGCAAGCAACACGAGCGGGCTGGTGGTAGATCAGGAAACCATCGGTGCCAATACTTATTTGCGGCTCACCGTCACGAAGAACTCGGCGGCCACCGATGTAACCTACGCCGTGGAAACGACCGGCGACTTGGCGACACCGGCCTCTTGGGGTAGCTCGTCGGTCGTGGTGGAGGTTAATTCATCGACCACATTACGGGTCCGGGACAGCGTTGCCATCAGCGCGGCCACCAAACGATTCATCCATTTACGGGTGAGCGTTCCCTGACGAATGGTGGCTTCATGTCGACGCCCCCTCGTCTCGCCTCCGGCGATGGCAGATAAAGTGCCTGCGGGTTGCTCAATCCCGAGCACTGTATACGAATCTGCTCGTCAATGGTGGCCATGGTTGAAGCGGACGAAGGCACTGTCCGCGCACCTACGTTGGCTGCGGACGTGATCGCAGTGGCACCGTCCGTGCGATATCTTTCATTGTGTTGATCGTCTCAGTGCCGTTCGTGGAATCACTGGCGAACTTATAGTGGCCTTTTCATCATGATCGCTGTAAACATCGTGTTCGGAAAAAAGAGACGCCCGTTAGCGCCGTTTCGATGTTCTGGAGGGTGCCATCGGCCTGGGAAGCATCGTGCTGTGTTGGCAGTGGACTTGGTGGTGCAGACCCAGCCGACATCCAACGCACCTCGCCGTTTGAAGATACCAGATAAAATGTCCGCTCTGCGCGGATGACACTGGTCGGCGAGCAGAGCAAGCCGCTGCAGCCTGCTTGAGCCATCTTCAATTCTGATAGGATCAGCCTAGCCGGGCACTCGTCCGCCGACGTTGCGCCAAACCAAACGCCCCTCCGGCTGCCAGCAAACCACAGACCCACGTTGACGGCTCCGGGACGGCGGCGGCCAAAACGGTCAACGTACCCGCCCCCGTGAAGCTGGTGACACCGAAATCGGTGTCAAGTTGCGCTGCGGTGTAAGTGCTCCCCGAGGTGAGTGCCGTCAGCGCCGCATGATCGGTGTCGATAATATTCGCCAAGGTATTGCTCGTGCCGCTGCCCAGCGTGATCTTGGTCGTCCCGGCGAAACTCAGCGTCTGCGAGGAAGTGAAAGACACAGAATTTCCCAGCGTCAGCGCGCCGCTGCCGCTGATCGTGACACTGGTGCCCGTGCCCAGCGTGCCAGCTCCCGTCGTCGCCAGCGTGCCGGCGCTCACAGTGGTTGCGCCATTGTATGTGTTCGCTGCAGAGAACGTCAGAATGCCGGCGCCCGCCTTGGAAACTGCACCGGTCACACCGGTATAGCCGCCTTCAGTGATGGCCCCGGAAACGGTGAGATCGCTCCCGTTGGCTGTTCCGGCGGTTCCGGCAGCCACCGTGAAGACCAACGTGCCGGTATTGCGGGCCACGATGGGTGCGCTGATTGTGGAGGTGGTCGCACTTGCGTTCGAGGTGATCGTTGGTGGAGTCGTGTAACCAACATTGAATTGATAGCTGCCTCCGCCCGTGGAGGTGACCGTGCCACCGGTCAGGTTGAAGCTCGTCAGGTAGCCTTGATTGACACTGGTCGCCGTCCCCACCGCCGAGCTGTCGACGGTGCCGCCGTTCACGTTCAACGTGGTGACCGAAGTCCCCGTGTTGAAGCCGAGGGCGTTGTTACCGCTCAGGACCAAGCTCGCGCCGGAATTGACTGCGACAGCACCCGTGACGACGCCAGCGCCACCGCCGGTGCCCAGCGAGAGCGTGCCGGCATTGACGGTGGTTCCACCGGTGAAAGTGTTGATTCCGGTCAGCGTCTGGATTCCCGTGCCCACCTTGATGAGTCCGCCCGTGCCGCTGATGACGCCAGCATACGTGGGGCTGGTATTATCGGTGCCGGTAGTCAACGTGCCGGTACCCAAAGTAACGTTGCCGCCCGCCGTGCCACCACCCGCCAGCGAACCGATTGCGAGGCTGTTGTTGTTCAGGTCCAGCGTCACACCGGCCAGGTTGGCCGCGAACACCGTCGAACCGTTGCCAAAGGCGGTCGTCGAACCGGCCTGCAAGATGCCTGCGATGACGGTCGTCGGTCCCGTGTAGGTATTGTTCCCGGTGAGCGTGAGCGTGCCCGTGCCTTGCTTGGTCAAGCCGACGCCTGCGTTGGTGATGTTGCCTGCGTAGGTCAACGCGCCACCGGCGTTCGTCGTGTCGATCCCAACCGTCGCGCCTGCGTTGTAGGTAATGCTATTTCCCTGGCCGCCGACGCCAGCGAAGAGACCGCCAATCGTACCCGCGCCGGTCGTCCCATTGGTAAATTGGCCGGTGCCGCCCACGTTCACCGCCAAGGTCCCGTTGCCTCCGACCGTAATCGCGCTGTTGGCGGACATGGCGGTCTTGGTGGTGTATTGCAGAGTGCCGTTGGTGATGGCCGTGGCACCCGAATAGGTGTTGGCCCCGGTGAGCGTCGTTGTCCCCGAGCCTTGGGCGGTCACCGTGCCCGTGCCGCTGATGATGCCCGCAACGCTCTGCGCCGCCGAGCTGTTGAAGGTCAAGGTGCCGCTGGTGGTCACACCGTCGTTGTTGATGACGATATTGCTGGTGATCGAGCCGGCAGCTGTCCCCGCACCCAACAGCACGGAGCCTGCGTTGATGGTCAACGGACCGGTGAAAGTATTTGCATTACCGAGCGACACGATGCCGCCACCGATCACGGTCAGGCCAAAGTTGCCGCTGATGGGGGCGGAGAGCGAGAGGATGCCAGCCACGTCAAAGTTGCCGTTCGCGCCCAGCACGATGCTCTGAGTGTTGGCTTTCGCAATCGTCAGGAAGCCGCCCGAAGCCACGTCGATCAAATCCGCCGTGTTGCCGGATACCGAATCGCCGCCCACGAGCGTGAGCGGGGCCTGCGTTCCTCCGTTGCCATTCTGAATGGTGATGGATGTCGCATTCAGGTCGTTCAATGACCCGAACGTATACGCCTTTCCGATGCTGAAGAGGGGGTCTGCGTAGGTGTTCGCCGCGGTGAAAGTGACGTCGGCAGTACCGTTCGTCGCCGGCACCACGCCGTTGGTATAGACCGTCGAAGTAGTAGTACCCGCAGTGGTAGGATTCGTCAGGGAATTGTTCGTTGTGCCGGCTGCAGTACTAGCCACGTCATCCTCGGTGTTGACGGCCCGGAGCGAGCCGGCGGCAAGAAGCGAAGAACCGGCAAACAGCGCCACGAACCTCCCGTGACGGCAAGCAGTGCGGCTCAAAGAACGAAGCGACCAAAAGCGATGGCGAATGTTGCGGGAGGAAAACGAGGGGGAGGGCTGCATGGAAATCGAGGTTGGTTCGTGATGGAGGGGTACGCGAATAAATGATCAGAATTTCAGGGAATGGCACCGCAGTCCCGGGAAGTTGGCAGTCGCACTATTTCCTTGAGCCTTTGCACCGTCTGCCATCCGCCGCTCATCGCGCAGGCGGATGAGTCAGCGGACAAAAAGACGGGAACGGTACCAGTAAAACGCAGGCCCTCGGAGAAAGTGGGTGAGCGTCGGGTAGTGTGATGGCACTTGGCCAGAGGGCGCATCAGACCATAATTATGTAGATTTCTTGGCTACTGTGCAAATAAATTCCTACCCAAATAGGGTTTATTTGGATAGAAAAACGCCAAGTGAAAAGACCGGAGGGAAGCAGATGCCGAGCAAGCCCGACCGCTTGGACGCCAGTAAAGCCCTGGGCTTGGTACCGAGAGGTTTTCTGAAGAACGCCGGTAAGTTCGACTCGCCGAACGACGTAGCGCAATGTTTGACACAAAGCGCTCTGCTCAAAGAGCCACGCTTTGGGCAGAGCGGACAGTCTAAGTCTCGCTCAACGCGACTTTTGACCCCTACAGGATTAGCCAAGCCGGACACTCATCCGGCGGCGGAGCGCAAAACCGCTGGCCCCGGCTGCCATCAAAATGCCAACCCAAGTAGAAGGCTCAGGCACAGCAGCGGCAGTCGTCTCCGTCAACGTGCCAGCTCCCGTGAAGGTAGTGACACCGAAGTTGGTGTTTAACTGCGTCGCAGTGTAAGTTCCTGGGGCGAGCGTAACCGTCGACTTATCAGTGTCGATGATCGTTGTCAACGTGTCAGCCGTGGCGTTGTTCAGGTTAATCGTGCCCGTGCTGGCAAACCTCAGAGTCGATGCGGATCCAAGCGACGTGGCGCTTCCCAACGTCAGCACCGCAGTCCCGGTGAGAGTGACGTTGCCCGTGCCCAGTGTACCGGTTCCACTCGTTGCCAGCGTGCCAGCGTTGATAAAGGTCCCACCAGTGTAATTGTTCGTCGCGCTGCTCAAGGTAAGCATACCAGCGCCCGTCTTGGTGATACTGCTAGCACTGGCAGCCAAAGCACCTCCGCTACCGATCATGCCAGCCGCGACCGGCACGCTGATTGTCGCCGTACCCACGATGTCAAAGTTGCCAGAGACGGCTGGGTTGATGCTAACCGTGTTGCCGACCGCGCCGGTGCCAGGTTTGATGTTGGAAACGTTCAGAGTCGCGCCGGTGGCCACGTAAAGTAAATCCGCCGTGTTGCCTGACACGGAGTTACCGCCGTTCAGAATGATCGCGCCGGTCGTACCGCTATTACCGTTGGCAACGGTGATCGCTTGGCTGGTGGACAGATCATCCAGCGAGCCGATGTTGAAAGCCGTTCCGGACGCCGCAAAGACGCCTGTAGCTGGAGTGTAAGCGGTCGTAAAAGTATCAGAATAGAAATTCGTTGCGTTGAATGTCAGGTCACTGGTGGCCACTGGGGCAGTACCGCTCGTGTAACTCGTCCCTGTATTCAAGTTAGGTGGATTCGCTTGGGGGGTCGTGGTCTCCGTGGCCACGTCATCCTCGGTGTTGGCCCGGAGCGATCCGGCGACCAGGAGCGAGGAACCGGCGAGGACCGCCACGAATTTGCCGTGGCGGCAAGCGGTGCGACTTAAAAAACAAAGCGACCGGAAACGAGGGCGGATGTGATAATTCGGAAGGGGGGGCGTCTTCATAAAATCGAGTAGTCTTTCGAGATTGCGAGATTTAAGCAAATTTCTCGGGAGAAGTACATCAATATTTCTCCTTGGTTGACTTTTTGCAGTGTGGAACGCGCGTCAAGGCGAGAAATCCGGTATTTTACGAGCAAAATTTGTTCCAGCGGGGTTCACACTCTCGACATGCGATGGCACGGCGCGATTTGGCGGCGGATGATGGCTGATTGATGGTTGCATTTGATGGCCAGTAACCATGTTTCTGGCAACCGAGTCGTGACCAGAAGATCACAGTCAGAGAAATTCCCCACACCGTTTGCACAGTGGGATACACGCTTGCTTGAGGGCAGATAACAAAGCGCCCGCTCTGCCCGTAGACCTGTGTCTGCGGACAGAGCGGGCAGCGATAGCCACGCTTATGACGAGCTTTGATCCTAGCAGGATCAGATGAGACGCGTACCCATCCGGCGGCGGAGCGCGAAACCGAGCGCGCCGACCGACATCAGACCGCCAATCCAAGTCGTAGGCTCAGGGACAGCAGCAATGGTCAACGAAC
>CAXSED010000016.1:0-54786 GCA_964236475.1 uncultured Chthoniobacterales bacterium | reverse complement strand
TGATGTTCGGCTGGCGGGTGGTCAAGCACGTCAAGAGCAACGCCATCGTGTTCACGGGCGCGGACCGGACGCTGGGCGTCGGCGCGGGGCAGATGTCTCGGGTGGACTCGGCGCGGATCGCGGTGTGGAAAGCGAAGGACGCGGGTCTCAGATTGATGGACAGCATCGTGGCGAGCGACGCGTTTTTTCCGTTTCCTGACGGTCTGGTGGCTGCTGCTGACGCGGGCGCGACGGCAGCGATCCAGCCGGGCGGCAGCGTGCGCGATGCCGAGGTGATCGCCGCCGCCGACGAGCGCGACATGGCGATGGTGTTTACCGGCGTGCGGCACTTCCGGCATTGATATGGGTGCAACGACTCCACTCACCCTCGGCGTCAATATCGACCACGTCGCCACGCTGCGGCAGGCGCGCTACGCCCGCATGCCGGAGGCGCACAACGTCGAGCCGGACCTCGTCGCGGCGGCGGCGATTTGCGAGCGGGCCGGGGCACAATCCATCACGGTGCATCTGCGCGCTGACCGGCGGCATTTGCAAGACCTCGACCTGGCCCGGTTGCGGGCCAGCGTGCAGACCAAGCTCAACATGGAAATGGGCAACACGCCCGAGATTTTGGCCATCGCCCTGCAAATTCGCCCGGAAGACGTTTGCCTCGTGCCGGAGAACCGGCAGGAGATTACGACCGAGGGCGGTCTCGACGCCCACGGGCAGCGCGCGGAACTTGCCCCGACCGTGGCGCAACTCAACGCCGCGGGGATCGTTGTCAGCTTGTTCATCGACCCGTTGGAAGAGCAAATCCGCGCCGCCGTCGAACTCGGCGCGCCGGTGGTGGAACTGCACACGGGTGCGTTCGCCAATGCCACGGGTGGCGCGCAGGCGCAGGAGTCGGAGCGTTTGCGCGGGGCGGCGGAACTGGCGGCGGGGCTGGGCTTGCAGGTCAACGCCGGACACGGTCTCAGCTACCAGAATCTGCCGATGTTTCTGGATGCCGTGCCGCACCTGCGCGAGTTGAACATCGGACATTCGGTCGTCAGCCGGGCGGTCTTCGTCGGGTTGGAACGCGCCGTGGGCGAAATGCTGAAATTGATGGAGGTTTACAAAGGCTGAGCTTGCAGGAACTTTTGCGCGCCGACCCCGGCGCGGGTGCCGGTAGCGAAGCAGCCTTGCAAGAGGTAGCCGCCGGTGGGCGCTTCCCAGTCGATCATCTCGCCCGCGACGAACAGGCCCGGGTGAGCCGTCAGCATCAGGTCGTCGTTCAAGGCAGACCAGTGGATTCCGCCCGCTGAGGAGATTGCCTCCGCGACGGGCCGAGGGCCGTGCAGGACAAGCGGGAAGTTTTTGACCCGGTGCGCCAGACCAATACGGTCCGGGGCCGAGACAGGGTTTTGAAATTTAAGGAGCGTACGTGCGGCAAGTCCCAGCCGCCAAGCCCGCGCGGTTTCCTCCCAGGCCGATCTGCCCTTCGCGGCGGGCAGGCGTGCCAGGAGACTGTCCGCGCTGACGCTGGGTTTGAAGTCGATCCGCAGGACGGGGATGTCCATGGCGCGCAAGGGTCGTCCGAGTTGGTACAAGGCACCCCCTTCCAGGCCGTAGCGAGTGATGAGCAGTTCGCCGGGCACGGTGCGACCCCCGGCAGTAGCGGCAACGTTTTTGATCGGTAGCCCCTCGGCGGCAGCGAGGACACGTGGGTCCCAATCCACCTCGAAGCCACAGTTCGCGGGCTGCCAAGCCGCCACCGGAACATCCAGCGATTGCAGGATCGCAGGCCACGTTCCGTCCGAGCCGGTTTGTGGCCAGGACGCGCCGCCTAACGCGAGAATCACCGTGCGCGCCTGGATTTGATGTGATTCGCCGGAGCGCGTGTCCCGCAGATCGAGCGTCCAATTTTCGCCTACGCCGGGATGCAAACCTCCCAGACGATGGGCGGCGTGAAACGAGACACCGAGTGTCCGCAGGCGTGTCACCCAGCGGCGCAACAACACCGCTGCCTGTTGTCCGCGCGGGAAAACCCGTCCGCTGGTGCCGACGTAGGTTTCCACGCCTAGACCTTCCGCCCAAGCACGCAGTTCCGCCGGGCCGAATGCCGTCAGCAAATCATGCCAGCGCGCCTGTTGGTCCTCGTAGCGGGTGATGAATGAGGCCAATTCTTCGGAATGCGTCAGATTTAGCCCGCCTTTGCCCGCGACGAGAAATTTTCGGCCCACGGAGAGTTTCTGGTCGTAAAGCGCGACCTGCCTCCCAGCGGCAGCCAGAATTTCCGCCGCGCGCAGTCCCGCCGGTCCGCCGCCAATGATCACGGCTTCGGTGGGGAAATGAGCGGGCATTGATCGAAAAGCTTGTCCGCACCCTACGCGGATTTCCGCAGATTGCAGAAAAGAGGAAAGCGAATTTGCCCTTTCCGTTTTTCAAATTCACTGAAATTTGCGTAGGGTGCGGACTCGATGATTTCTTTGGAACCGGGTGCGGTCCACGTCTGGACGGCGAACCTCGACGACCACGCGTCGCTGGCGGGGCTACTCGACGCCGACGAAGCGGCTCGCGCAAAACGTTTCCATTTCGAGCGCGACCAGCGGCGCTTCGTTGCCGCGCGCGGAATTCTGCGCGGGTTGCTGAGCCGGTATCTGGGGGCAGCAGCGGGTGAAATCTGCTTCGGCTACGGGGCGCGTGGCAAACCGTTCGTTGCCTCGCCCGCGACGTGGTTGCGGTTCAACCTGTCGCATTCTTACGGGCGAGCGATGCTCGCGTTTGCGCGGGAACGGGAGGTCGGGGTCGATCTCGAAGCCGGGGCGCGGCTCAAGGACGACTGGCCGGGGATCGCGCGCCGGGTGTTTTCTCCACGCGAACAGGCAGAGCTTGCCACGGTGGCAGCGGCGAACCGACGGGCCGTTTTTCTCAACGGATGGACGCGCAAGGAAGCGTACTTGAAGGCCACAGGGCTGGGGATCGTGGACGGGTTGCAATCCATCGAGGTGACGCTGGGGCCGTCGCAGCCCTGTGCGCTGCTGGCCGGACCGGCGGGCGTCCGTTGGAGTTTGCACGATCTGCGCACCGACGAGGACTTCGCCGCCGCGCTGGTGGTGGAGGGCAGGGGAGCGGTCAGAGTGGAGCGGTTCGCCTACTCTGGAGAATGAAGTGCCCACGGCGGCAGGGTTTCTGCTAAGTGAAACGCAGACTTGCCTTGCCGACCGCGTGGCCCCAGTGGTTGAATTTACTCTGATGAACCCTTCCGTTCCGCTTGCCGACCGGCCACTGGACTTTGTTTCGTGGTCGCGTGACCGCTGGATGTTCGACGACGACGGCGTCGTGTTGCTGATGTACCACAAAATTGCCGTGGCACCGCTGACCACGGGGCTGCCGTCGCTCTACGTCACCGGGCAGGAGTTTGACCGGCAGATGGCAGAACTGACGGTGGCGGGGTTGGACTGCGTGCCCTACGGCGAGGTCCAACATGCCATCGACGCTGGGCGGCGGGCGTTCTGCCTGACCTTCGACGATGGCTTTTGCAACGTGGTCGAGAACGCGCTGCCCGTGCTCCGGGCGCGTGCGTTGCGGGCGATCCAGTTCATCGTCGCCGAGCAGATCGGCGACACCGACGCCTGGGACCGCGCCATCGGCGAACCGCCGCTGCCGCTGATGGACGACGCGCAAATCCGCGACTGGCTGGCAGCCGGGCAGGAAATCGGCTCGCACACGCTGACGCATCCGCACCTGCCGACCCTGCCGCTGGCCCAGGCCCGGGCAGAAATCTTCGACAGCAAGAAGCAGCTCGAAGATCGTTTCGGCGTGGCGATCCGGCATTTCTGTTATCCTTACGGGGATTACAACGAGGCGGTGCGCGACCTCGTGGGCGAGGCGGGTTACGAGACTGCGCCGACGGTGCGCTTCGGCACGAACCGGCCCGGCGGCGCGCCGCTGGAATTGCACCGCGTCATGGCCTGCAACGCGCCCACGCCGGTGCGCTCGCTCGCGCGCAAGGTGTCCCGCTTCGTGCGGCGCAACCCATGAAAATCCTGTTCGCCACGCACACGTTTTTTCCGGCGGTGGGGGGGCTGGAAACGGTCTCGCTAATCCTAGCGGAAGAGTTCGTGGCGGCGGGGCACGAGGTCATTCTCGTCGCGGGCACGCCGACCGAGGACGCAGCGGCGGACGCACGGTTTCCTTATCCGGTGGTGCGGCGGCCCGAGGCGTCCCAACTGCTCGCGCTAATGCGCTGGTGCGACGTGTATTTCCAGAACAACATTAGCCTGCGCACGCTCTGGCCGATGCTGCTGGTGCACCGTCCGTGGGTGCCCGCGCACCACACCTGGCTGACGAACACGGACGGGCGCATCGGCTGGCAGCACCGGCTCAAGAAGCTGCTGTTGCGTTTCGGCAAGCCCATCGCCGTCAGCCAGGAAGTGGCGAGATCGCTCGAAGTGCCGGGGATCGTCGTGCTGGGCAACCCCTACAACGACACGCTCTTTCGGGAGATGCCGGAAGTGCCGCGCACCCGCGAACTCGTTTTCCTGGCGCGGCTGGTTTCGGACAAGGGCGGCGATCTGTTGCTCGACGCCATGGCCGAATTGAAACGGGGCGGTTTGACGCCGGGTCTGACGATCATCGGGGATGGGCCGGAAGGGGAGCCGCTGCGTCGGCAGGCGGAACTTCTGGGTTTGGCGGGCCAAGTGAAATTTACCGGGATTCTGACGGGCGAAACCTTGGTGCGCGCGCTCAATGAGCACCGCGTCATGGTGGTGCCCTCGCGCACGCCGGAGCCGTTCGGCGTGGTGGCGTTGGAGGGGATCGCGTGCGGCTGTGGGTTGGTCGGTTCGGTGGGCGGCGGTTTGCAGGATGCCATCGGTCCCTGCGGCTTGACGTTTCCCAACGACGACTGTTCCGCGCTGGCCGACCGCATCTGCCAGATGCTGCAAGACGACGCGCTCTACGAGAGCCTGCGCAACCAGGCACCCGCACACCTGGAAAAACACCGGCCCGCCCGCGTGGCGGAAGCCTATCTCGACGTGTTCAGGAGGGCGCTCTCCGATTCATGATCCTTTTTTCACATCCGCTGAGCACGCCGTTCACTCGGGAGGCCGCGCTGGCGTTGGCCGAGGCCGGGCTGCTGGCGGAGCTGCGGACGTGTCTGCACTGGACCCCCGGTAACCGCGCCGAGCGTTTCCTGCCCGCCGGGCTGACGCGGGAAATGGGCCGCCGCAGCTATCCGCCCCCTGTGCGTGCCGCCGTGCGGACGGCCCCGTGGCGCGAGGCGGGGCGGCTGCTCGCCCGGCGGCTGCCCGCGCTGGATTGGCTCGCCCGGCACGAGACCGGTCCGTGGAGCATGGACGCCGTTTTTCATGCGCTTGACCGCGAAACGGCCCGGCGCGTGCGCACGCTCTCGCGGAACCCAGCCGTGGGTTTGCGCGGGGTGTATGCTTACGAGGACGGCGCGGCGGCGACTTTCCGCGAGGCTCATCACGTGGGGGTACGGTGTTTCTACGATCTGCCCATCGGTTATTGGCGTGCGGGGCAACGGATTTTTGCCGAGGAGGCCGAGCGCGTGCCCGAGTGGGCGGCGACGATCACCGGCTGTGGTGACAGCGCGGCCAAGCTCGCGCGCAAGGACGAAGAACTCGCCGGAGCGGACGCCGTGATCGTCGCCAGTAGTTTCACGCGGCAAACCCTCGCCGACGCTCCGACCCTGCGCGCGCCGGTGTACGTGGTGCCCTATGGCGCGCCGAGCGTGCCCACGTCCGCGCGGCCGGTCAGCGCGGAAAAAAAGGATGGCCCGTTGCGGGTGCTTTTCGTGGGCATCCTCAGCCAGCGCAAGGGTATCTCCTATCTGCTTGAAGCCATAAAATCGCTGGGGCCGCACGTCGAACTGACCCTGCTCGGAGTCAAGGCCGCGAGCGGTTGTCCCGCGCTCGATACCGCCGTGCGCTCGCACCGCTGGATTCCGACCGCGCCACACGCCGAAGTCTTGGCCGAGATGGAGCGGCAGGACGTGCTGGTGTTTCCATCATTATTCGAGGGATTCGGGCTGGTGATTCTGGAGGCCATGTCGCGCGGCCTGCCGGTCATCACGACGACGCACACCGCCGGGCCGGACCTGATCGAAGACGGACGCGACGGTTTCCTTGTGCCGATCCGTTCCGCCGCCGCCATCGCGGAAAAACTCGAACTGCTGCACCGGGAACCCGCCCGGCTGGCGGCGATGCGCGAGGCGGCACGGGCCAAGGCGGCGGCGCGGACCTGGAATACCTACCGCCGCCTGCTCGTGGAACGTTTGCAACCGCTGCTCGAATCCTCCGTGCCATGACTAACGATTCCTCCCCTCTCGCGGCCCGCGGCCCGGTCGTGCCGGTCCTGCCGTCGGCGGACCTGCGGCACTTGCGCTGGCTGGTTTGGCTGTACCTGGGCCTGTGGGTCTTCGAGGGCGCGCTGAGAAAGTGGTTTCTGCCGGGTCTGGCGAATCCGCTGCTCATCGTGCGCGACCCGGTGCTCTTGTTGATGTACGCCCTGGCGGCGGTCAAGGGGGTGTTCCCGCGCAACGGATTCATCCTGTGGATCGCCGTGCTCGGCGGAGCGGCCCTGGTGGTTTCGATGGGCGCCACCAACGCACCGTTGATGGTGGAACTCTACGGGTTCCGCTCGGATTTCCTGCACCTGCCCCTGATCTTCCTGCTGCCGGCCCTGGTGCGGCGCGAGGATCTGCGGACCATCGGCAGATGGGCGTTGGTGCTGGCGGCTCCGATGGCGGTGCTCGTCCTGCTGCAATTCGGCTCCGGGCGAGGCTCCCGGTTCAACGCGGGCGCGGGCGTGGGCACGACCATGCTCGAATCCACCTACGGGCACATCCGACCCTCGGGCACCTTTTCCTACACGAACGGCCTCGGCAGCTTTACCTCGCTGGCCCTAGCATTCTTCCTCTATCACCTGCTGGAAAAACGGGTGTATCCGCGCGTGCTGTGGCTGGCAGCGATGCCGTCGCTGGTCGTGCTGGTCATTCTCTCGGGCAGCCGGGGTGCGGCGGGGATCATCGGCATCCTGTTGACGACGGTGCTGGGCATCAGCCTGGTGCAACGACGCTACCGCTCGTCCGCGTTCAAGTTGGCGGCGGTGATCGGGGTCGGCATTTTCGTGATCGGCTCGTTCGCCGTGTTCAAAACCGGGTTAAGCATTTTTTCCAGCCGGTTCGGCAGTGTGTCCAACGTGCAGACGGGATTCTTTGGCCGGTTCTTAGAAACGTTTGCCAGACCGTTCGAAGTCGCGTCCAGCGATACCTCTCTGGGAGGCGCGGGGCTGGGCATGGGCACGAACGTCGCTGCCGGTTTGATCGTGGGCAAGCGCGGCTTCATGCTGGCCGAGGAGGAAGGAGCGCGCGCGATCCTCGAAAGCGGGCCGTTGATCGGCTCCGCGTTTTTGTTGCTGCGGTTTAGTCTGGCGGCCTTCCTCGGGTTCCGGGCATGGTTTTCGTTGCGCCGCCATGCCGCGACGCTGCCGCTGCTGCTTTATAGCACGTGTTTTTACAGCATCATGCTCGGGCAATTTGCGCAGGCCACGGAGTTGGGATTTGCGACCATCGCGGCGGGGTTGTGCCTGGCGGCGAGCGAGGTTGCGGGACAGCCCGTGTTGGTGCCGGTGCCGGAGACAGGTCCCGTCGGACCGCCGCCCCCACCTGCCCAACTGCGCTGGCCCAAACCCGTGACAGGGTTGCTACCCGCGCCGACGCCCAAACTGCCACGGGGACGCTCGTCCTACGCGGAACGCTTGCACCAGTCCGCATCGGAGGAACCGTCGCCGTGAATTCCTTCCGCGAACCAGCGCGTGCGCGGGTCCTGCTCGTCGGCAACTACCTGCCGGACGGTCAGGAGAGCATGCTGCGTTTTGCCCGGATGATGCTCGACGGCTTGCGGTCGAGCGGGCGGGAGGCGGAACTGGTCAGTCCCGGCGCGTTCTTCGGTCGCTGGCTGCCCAGCACACATAGTCTGGGGAAATGGCTGGCGTACCTCGACAAATTCGTGCTGTTTCCGTGGACGCTGCGACGCCGAGTCCGCACGCTGGGGCCGGGCGGGGTCGTGCAGATTTGCGACCATTCCAACGCCATGTACGCACCGGCAGCCGCCAGTGCGGGGCATCCGGTGCTGGTCGTTTGCCATGACCTCGGCGCGGTGCGGGGCGCGCTGGGAGAGGCCACGGATGTGACTGCCTCGCGCATGGGCCGCGTTCTCCAGCGATGGATCACCCGGTCATTGGGGCGCGCCGATCTGATCGCCTGCGTGTCCACCGCCACGAAGCTCGACGTGGAGCGGTTGGTCCGGCGGTCCGACGGGTCGTTGCCGCGCACGGAACTGGTGCTCAACGGATTGAACGTGCCTTATCGCCCGCTGGCTCGCTCCGAGACGCTCGCCCGATTGGCGGCGGTGCCGGGCCTGGCTGCCGACGCGCCGTTCGTGCTCAACGTCGGGTCGAGTTTGTCCCGCAAAAACCGGGCGGGCGTGGTGCGGATTTTTGCGCGGTTGAAAGACGGCTGGCCGTCGGGGCAGCTCGTTTTCGCGGGCGAGGCGTTGACCGACGATGTGCGTCAACTCGCGGTTGTGCTCGGCGTGTCGGGCCGCGTCGTCGAAGCGGTCAAGCCGTCGGACGCCGTGCTCGAAGCCCTTTACAACGGCGCGCTGGCGCTTCTGTTTCCGTCGCGATTCGAGGGGTTCGGCTGGCCCGCTGTTGAAGCGCAGGCGTGCGGTTGCCCGGTGTTGTGCAGCGACGCGGGTTCACTCGGCGAGGTCGTCGGCGAGAGCGCGTTTGTCCGCGCGGCGGACGATGAAGATGCCTTCGCCGGGGAATTGCGTCGGTTGTTGTCCGACGACTCGGCCTGCGTCCGGTGGACGGAAGCCGGGTTCCGGAACGTCACCCGGTTTTGTACCGAAAACATGATCAACCGATACACCGAACTCCACGAGGAATTGCTCGGGAAAACCCCACCCGTCGCGGCCTGATGAAAACGCTGCTCGCTGCCCTCAGTGTGCTCCTGCCCTGGCCGTTGCGGCGGCGGCTGCTAGGCTGGGCGTTCGGCTATCGGATTCATCCCACGGCGCGCATCGGTCTGGCTTGGGTGTTGCCGCAACGCCTCGTGATGGAAGCGCACGCGCGCATCGGCCACGGAACGGTGTGCAAGAATCTCGGACTGATTCACATGCAGGAACATTCGTTTATCGGGAACGGCAACTGGATTACCGGATACCCGCCCGGGTCGGCGACCCACTTCGTCCACCAGCCCGACCGTCGCCCGGAGTTGATCGTCGGGCCGCACGCCGCCATCACCAACCGGCATTTCATCGACTGCACCGCCACCGTCACCATCGGAGCGTTCACGACGTTCGCCGGGTTCTCGTCGCAAATCCTCACCCACAGTATCGACCTGACGGCCTCGCGGCAGGCGGCCTCGCCGGTGACGATTGGCAAATATTGTTTCGTCGGCACGAACAGCGTCCTGCTGGGCGGCTCCGTGCTGCCGGATTACAGCGTGCTCGGCGCGAAATCATTGCTGAACAAAGTTTTCAAGGAAACCGGCACGCTCTACGGCGGGGTGCCCGCCAAACCGCTCTCCACGCTGCCGGTCGGGCAGATGGCGTACTTCCAGCGGGAAACCGGCTTCGTGGACTAACCCGTATGCGTATCCTGCAAGTCACGGCTTCGCTCGATCCGCGTTCCGGCGGGGTGGCAGAAGCCGTGCGCCAGATCGGCGCGGCTCTAGTGCGCGCCGGGCACCAGACGGAAGCGATGACCGCCGACGCGCCCGGCGCGGGGTGGCTGGACGGGATGCCGTTCCCCGTCGAAACGCTGGGGCCGGGCCGTGGCGGCGTGTATCAATATGCACCCGCGCTCAGCCAGCGCTTGCGGGCGCGGCGGGAGGAGTTTGATTGCGTGTTGTCGCACGGTCTGTGGCAACATCACGGCTTGGCGACGTGGCACGCCTGGCGGGGAGCAAAGACTCCGCGTTTCGTTTTTGCCCACGGGATGCTCGATCCGTGGTTCAAACGAACCTACCCGCGCAAGCATCTGAAAAAATGGCTCTACTGGCCGTGGGCCGAATACCGGCTGCTGCGTTCGGCGCGAGCGGTATTTTTTACGTGCGAGGAAGAGCGGCGTCTGGCGCGCGAAAGCTTCTGGCTCTACCGGACGAACGAGGCCGTCAACCCCCTGGGCATCCAGGAACCACCGGGTGACGCCGCACGGCAGAAGGCGGCGTTTCTCGAAAAGTTCCCCGACCTGCGAGGCAAACGCCTGCTCCTCTTTCTGGGTCGGTTGGTCACCAAAAAAGGTTGCGACTTGTTGCTGCGCGCCTTTGCGAATTTGCCGGACCGCCCGGCGGACGCCGTCTTAGTCATGGCCGGGCCAGATGACGAGATCGACCCGGCGTTTACGAAGAGCCTCCGCGAAAGCACCGGCCAGCACGCTGGTTTCTGCTGGCCTGGGATGTTGTCCGGCGATTTGAAGTGGGGGGCAATCCACGCCGCCGAAGCGTTCATCCTGCCATCGCACCAAGAAAATTTCGGCTTGGCGGTGGTGGAAGCGTTGGCGTGCGGTAAGCCGGTGCTGATTTCCGACAAGGTCAACATCTGGCGCGAAATCGAGGCGGACGCCGCCGGGCTGGTGGCGGACGATACGGCTGCGGGGATCGAAACGCTGCTTGCCCGCTGGTTCTCGCTCTCCGACGACGGGCGAGCCGCGATGAACCGGCAGGCGCGCGTTTCGTTCGAGACGCGCTATCAGATCGACCATGCCACCGCCGGTCTCGTCGAGCAGCTTCGCCGCTTCGGCGCGGTGGATGCACACTGACCTTTCGCTCACATTCTCATGCCAGTACCACTGACCACCCACAAGCAAGACAGCGCCTACAGTTCGCCCTGGACGCTCGGCCAGAAAATTCGGATGCAAATCTGGGCGTTTACCTGGGCTTGGTTGTGCGGATGGACGCCCAAGCCGCTCAACCCTTGGCGTCTGGTCATCCTGCGTCTTTTCGGCGCGACGATCCATGGCAAACCCTTTGTCCACCAGCGCGTGCGCATTCACATGCCCTGGACGCTGATCCTGCACGACCGCGCGACCGTCGGCGACCGCGCCAACCTTTACAACATGGCCACCATCGAGATCGGCGCGCGGGCCATCGTCGCGCAGGAAACCTACCTTTGCACCGGCACGCACGATTTTGACGATCCGCGCCTGCCGCTGCAAACGGCACCGATCACTATCGGCGAGGATGCGTTCGTGAGCGCGCGCGTTTTCGTCATGCCGGGGATCACGGTCGGCGCGCGTTCGATCATCGGCGCGGCGTCGGTGGTCACGCGCGACGTGCCGCCGGACGTGCTCGCGGCGGGCAATCCCTGCCGGGTGCTCAAGCCCCGTTCGCGGGCCGTGGCACGCTGAGAGCTATTCCCTCAACCGGCCATGTCCACCGCTGCCGCCGAAAAACCGCTCAACGTCTTGGTCTGGGGGATCAACTACGCACCGGAAGCCGCCGGGATTGCCCCTTACAACGTCGCGCTCTGCGAGTATCTATATAGCGTGGGGCACGAGGTCCACATGCTGACCTCGTTTGCCTACTACCCCGAGTGGAAAAAGCTGCCCGCTGACCAAGGCCGGTGGTTTCGTACGGATGACGTGCGCGGCGTCCCGGTCCACCGCTGCTGGCACTACGTCCCGCAAAAAGTTTCGTCGCTCAAACGTATTATTCACGAGGGGACCTTCGTGCTGACCTCGTTCCTGCGCGGGCTGACCCTGCCACGGCCTGACGTGATCTTCGTGGCGTCACCGCCGCTGTTGCTCGGCGCGGCGGCGTGGCTGCTCGGCACCCTGCGCCGCGCTCCGTACATTTTTCACGTGCAGGACCTCCAGCCCGACGCGGCGGTGGGCCTGGGGATGCTCAAGCCGAGCACGTTCACACGGCTGCTCTACAAGCTGGAAGCGTTGGCCTACGAAAAAGCCGCGCGCGTTTCGGGCATTAGCCAGGGCATCCTACGCGCGTTCCGGGACAAGGGTGTGCCTGAATCTAAACAGGTGTATTTTCCCAACGGCATTCGCCCCCCCGATCTGTCCGATCTGCCCACGCCGGGCCGCTGGCGAGCGAAACACGGTTTTGCCCCGGAAGATTTTCTCGCCGTGTACGGCGGCAACCTCGGCATGAAACAGGGACTCGAAATCCTCATCGAAGCCGCTGCGCTCCTGAAAGAAAAGCGTGTGCGTCTCGTGATCTGCGGCAACGGCGCGGCGCAAGCACGCATTCAAGCGGAGATAGAACACCGCCGCCTGCCGAACCTGACCCTGCTGCCCATGCAGGACGCGGAGGGATTCCGCGAGCGGATGGTGGACACCAACCTTTGCCTCGTCACCCAACAGACCGGTACCGGGCAATACTTTTTCCCCAGCAAACTGCTCAGCGCGCTGGCGTTCGCCCTCCCGACGCTCGCCGTGGCCGACGAGCACAGCGAACTCGCGCTCGCGCTCGAAGACGGCGGTTTCGGCGTCCGCACCTCGCCCGACCGACCGGCGGAACTCGCGGCGGAACTCGACCGGCTGGCGCGCCTGCCTGCGGACGAACTGCGCCGGATGGGCGAGGCCGGGCGGCGGTTCGGCCAGCAGTTTGCCTTCGAGAAAGTGCTCCCGGATTTCGAGGCGGTCTTGCGTGAGGTGGCCACCGACCGGTAAATCCCGCGTGACGGTCTCCCTGCCGTGGGTCAATAGGCCGTTTTCGGAGGACGCAGGACGTGGAGCACCGTTTGCAGGATGATGGAAATCTCCAACGCGGGCCGCCAGTTTTCCAGATATTCGATGTCGGCGGCGATCCGGTTGGCGATGTCCTCGCTGTTCTTCGCCTCGCCGCGCAGCCCGCGCACCTGCGCCAATCCGGTGATGCCCGGCTTAACGAACGTCCGCACCTGGTAGTTCGCCAACTGCCGCGCGAACAACGAATTGTGCTGGATGAGATGCGGGCGCGGCCCGACCACGCTCATCTCGCCTTTGAACACGTTCCAGAATTGCGGCAGCTCGTCGATGCTCAGCTTGCGAAACCACCTCGCCGCCGGGTAAATGCGTGAATCTCCGCTCGTTGCCTGCCGGGCTTCCGCGTTGTGTCCGACGTTCATCGTGCGGTACTTGACGATGCCGAACTCCCGGTTCTGCAACCCGGCGCGCTGCTGGCGAAAGAACAGCGGCCCGGGCGATTGCCGCCGCTGGAAAAACCAGACGATCAGGTTTGTCACCGGCAGGACGAAGAGGATCACCGGCAGCGAAACCGCTAGGTCAATCGTGCGCTTGATGACCTGATTGAACGGGTTTTCCAACGCCTCGTCGCGCAGGCCGATGAAACGCACCCCGTCGTCGTCCACGAACGTCAGCGGACGGCCCCACCGTTCCGGCAGATTGGCGACCACGAGCAGCCGGACGCCGAGCTGATCGCACGCCTCGACGAAAAAGTGTTGCTCGTCGGCGGTGGCAGGCATCTCCGTGCGGATGACCTGCGTCACGCCATATTTGCGGATGATCTCGACCATCTGGTGCGTGCCGCCGAGGCGCGGATACGCACATTTTTCGAGTTCCCACGGGTCGTCGTCGCACACGATGCCCACGGTGCGAAAGCCCACGTCGATCTTGCGCTCCAGCCACGGACGCAGAGCTTCCGCCTTGGCGACACGGCCGACGAGGAGGGTTTTTTCCCAGCGTTCCTCGCCGTAGAACCGCTGGCCGAGGACCCGCGGCAGGTAGCGGTTGGTCAGAAACATCAGCACGTAGAGCGACGGAATGAACACGCCCAGGAAAATGCGCGAGATGACGACGGCATCCTTGGTCGCCACGACGTAAACGAGTAACAGCCCCGCGCCGAAAAACGTCTGGCGCAAACTCAGCCGGTGCGCGCCCAGGAAGTCGCGGTGCGCAGTGCTGCGGTCGAGGCGTTTGTTGCTGAGGACTTCCATCAGCAACCCGACCAGGATCACCGCGCAGAAAACCGCGTAGGACTGGCTCGACGCCACCCCTAGGCCGAAGCCGATGAGCACGACGAGAATTTCCACCCAGAACAACACCGCCGTCAGCAGCATTTGGCAGAGCGCCAGCACGGCGTTTAGCCCGGAGGTCCGTTGGGAGATCATGTGGCGGCGAACAGAGTAAGAGAGTGCGCGGGAGGCGTGTTTTCGTCAAGGGCGGCCCAGCGAATCGAACTCGGTTAAAAGCAGGTTTCGCGCGCCGGGGTGGCCCGAGGTTGAATCTTCTTGCTCTGCGCCGCCGCGCAGCCTGAAACTTGCTGCCAATCCCCTCTGTGCCAATGACGACGCGTCCCTCCAGCCGACGAACCTCGCAACCGATGGGGGGCACTGGTCGGCGGACGGCTTCCACCCGCCCCGGGGACCAGCCCGGCTGGCTGCGACCCGGCTTGGCTCTACTGCCGTTAGCGTGCGTTGCTTTGGGCGGGGGAGTCGAGCGTTGGAGTGAGGCGGTGGTGCTGCTCGTGCTGGGCGTGCTGCTCTTGGCAATGCCGCCACGTGCGTCGCTGAATCGCGGGTTGAACCTCATCCTCGCGGCGTTGTTGGGCCTGAGTGCCACCGCGTTTTTACCCGCACGCTGGTTTGCGCTCCCGGCGTGGCGGCGCGCGTTCGTCGATGATTTCGGCGTGTCGTTGCCCGATACACTTAGCGCACAGCCGTGGCTTTCGGCGGAAACGCTGGTGGTCTTTCTGGCAGGTCTGAGCTGGTTGTACCTGATGGCTACGCTTCCCTGGAAAGGGGGCGAGCGTCGGCGCGCGGGGATACTCTTCGCCGGTGGCGTGGCGGTGCTGGCGGGGGTGTTCGTGACTCTTGCCAAGCTGGGCGTAGTGATTCCGATCTGGCCGAATACCCGCCATTTCGGGCCGTTCCCGAACCGCAACCAAACGGCGGATTTTCTGGCGGTCGGCGCGCTGCCCGTGCTGGCCCTGGCCCGCGCGGCGTGGCGGGCGGGCCGGGTGGCAGTGGCAGCCGGGTGGCTGGCCGGGTGGCTGGTGACGGCCAGCGCGGTGTTCCAATGTTTCTCGCGCGCCGGGATCGTCCTTCTTTTTCTCACCACGGTGGTTTATCTCGGGGTGGAGTTTTTCCGCGCGAACCGCCGCCCGCCCGTCACGCGCAACGATGCGAAGTTCGCCCTGTGGCGGCGGGTGGCATTGCTGGTTTCCATCGTGCTGGTGGCGACGAGCGTTTTTCTCGTGGTCGGCGGCGATACGCTCGCACGGCTGCGGCCCGACGCGGCCATGGCGGACGCCAACACGATGTCGAACGGTCTGCGCTTGCGCATCCAGTCCGACGCGGTGGGAATGATCGCCGCCTCGCCGTGGTGCGGCGTCGGCCTGGGAAATTTTGCGGGCCTGTTCGAGACGTTTCGCCGCCAGTCCGCCGACACGCCGTTGCGCTCGATCCACCCTGAGAGCGATTGGCTCTGGTTGGCGGCGGAACTGGGCTGGCCGTCGCTACTGCTCGCGCTGGCGGGGTGTGTCCTGCTGGGTCGCCGGATGTGGCCCGAACGACACAGCCACGACCGACCGTTGCGGACGGCGGCGGCGCTCGGGGTGGCGGCTTTCGCGGTCCACGGGCTGTTCGACGTTTCCGCGCACCGGCTGGGCACGGCCATGTGCGCGCTGTTCCTGGTCGGGTTGGCGTTGCCTGGCGAGGCAGAATCGACCGGCGCGACCCCGGCCCCGGCGAAAGCGTTGTGGCTGCCGGTGGGATTTCGTGTCTTGGGCATCATCTTCCTGGCGGTGGGCGGTCTCTGGACGCTTGAGACTCGCCACGTAATCCTGCTGCCCGGCGCGCAGGGCGTCGCTCGTCTCAAAACGACGGCTCTGGGTCAGGGTTTGGCGCACGATTACACCGAGGCGCAGGACTCCGTCACCCGCGCGCTGGCGTGGGCGCCGTTGGACTGGGAGCTTTATTTCATCCGCGCCGGGGCGGGGGTTTATCTGCGGCGCGACCTGTCGGCGACCGCGTCGGATTTCCGACGGGCGCGTTTCCTCGAACGTTGTTCGCCCGAAGCGCCGGTCAACGAATCCCGCCTGTGGGCGGCGGTCGGGCAGGACCCGCAGGCCATTAAC
Organism: uncultured Chthoniobacterales bacterium; assembly: GCA_964236475.1. Lineage (GTDB taxonomy): Bacteria > Verrucomicrobiota > Verrucomicrobiia > Chthoniobacterales > SZAS-18 > CAHJWO01. The sequence goes on along the minus strand of CAXSED010000016.1, from coordinate 38,702 downwards.
GCCTTGCTGGAGGCGTGCCGCCGGACACCGAGCCGGGCCGCCGAGTTCATCGGCCCGCTCTACGCTGCGCGGCACGTGGACCCTGATTTCGTGGATGGGTTGAGTGGCGCGGTGCTGCGCAACCCGACGCTAGAAGTCGCGCTGGCCGAGCGGATGGCTGGCGCAGACCTGCCCGGTTTCATCGCCCGCATCCTGCGCGTTGACCCCGACCTGGCCAAGCTGGACGATCCCCAAAAACTGCGGCTTTTCCGCGTTTGGGCGATGTACGGTGATCCGCAAACCCTGGCCGCGAGCATGACGTTGCACCCGGCTTGGCAGGCGTTGGGCTGGCGATGGTGGGCGGAAGCCCGGGGACGCGCGGGGACACCTGAGGCGTGGCAGGAAGCCTGTCACATCGCCGCCCGGCATCTCCCCAAGCCCGACGTGCCAGCCCTGGAAGATTCTCGCAGTCTTGCCCAATTGCAGCGGGTGGTGGTGGGAAATTTCGATGACGCCGCCGCCGTGCTCGCGCTCTACCGCGCACAACGCGTCGCGGGAGATTCAGCGGGAGCATTGCAAACGTTGCACCAGATCACCGTCCGGGCGGACGCTCCATCCTACTTCTCGTATCTGGAAGCCCAACTCGCCACGGAAACCGGGCAATGGAAAACCGGTTGGGAGGCCTGGGAGCGGTATCTCTCGCTCCTTCCCACTAAAGACTAACCATCAATCGACGAACTCCCGGGCCACCAGCGTCGCGTTGTGCCCGCCGAAGCCGAAGGAATTATTGACGGTCACCCGCACCTTTTTTTCGCGCGCCTTATGCGGCACGTAGTCGAGATCACACTCCACGTCCGGGTTGTCGAGGTTGATCGTCGGCGGCACGATGCCGTCTCGCATGGCCAGCACGCAGGCCGCCATTTCGATGGCACCCGCAGCGCCCAAGGTGTGCCCGATCATGGATTTCGTGGAGCTAACCATCAGTCCGCCCGGCTTGGCGTGTTCGCCAAACAACCGCTTGATTGCCTTGGTCTCGCACACGTCGCCGATCCCCGTGGAAGTGCCGTGGGCGTTGATGTAATCGACCTCTTCGGGCCGCACCCCGGCGTGCTTGAGCGCCATCTCCATGCAGCGCGCCGCGCCCGTGCCTTCCGGCAGCGGCGAGGTCATGTGATATGCATCCGCGCTCAGCCCGTAGCCGGAAAGTTCGCAGTAAATCCGCGCGCCGCGTTTTTTCGCGTGTTCCAACTCCTCGACCACCAGCACGCCCGCGCCTTCGCTGAGAATAAACCCGTCACGGTCCCGGTCGAACGGACGGCTCGCGCGCTCGGGATCGTCGTTGCGGTTGCTGAGTGCCTTCATCGCGTCGAACCCGGAGATGCCCAGCGAAACGACCGAAGCCTCGCTGCCACCCGCCAGAAATACGTCCGCGTCGCCGAACTTGATGATCCGCCAAGCCTCGCCGATGGCGTTGTTCGCCGTGGCGCACGCGCTGACATGGCACATGTTTGGCCCCTGCAACCCCAGGTCCATGCTCACCAGCCCACTGGACATGTTGGAAATCATCATCGGGATCATGAAGGGCGACACCCGGCGCGGCCCCTTGGTCATGAGTTGGGTGTGCTGCGTTTCCAGGGTGGACAGCCCGCCAATACCGCTGCTGAGCATGCATCCGAAGCGTTCGCGGTTTTCGGTTTCGAGGTCGATCCCGCAGTCCGCCATCGCCATCTTGGCCGCGCCCATCATGAGTTGGGTGTAACGGTCGCTGCGGCGCGCGTCCTTCGCGTTGTTGAAGAAAGGCACGGGATCGTATCCGCGCACTTCTCCAGCGATCTTGCAATCGTAGTCGGACACGTCGAACGCCGTGATCCGCGAAATGCCGCTGACTCCAGCGATCAAGTTACGCCAGAAGGTCTTGAGGTCGTTGCCAATCGGCGTGACGACGCCCATTCCCGTGATGACTACTCTGCGATCATACATAAGCCGGACGATAAAAAATTTAGCGGGTCCCCATGCCGACGCTCTGCACGGTCTGGAAAAGTTTGCCTTCCGTCTTGATGGAAGGGGCGATGATGATCTCGGTTTCCTGGAACTCGCGGATGCTGGCCGCGCCGACGTTGCCCATGCAGGTCGTGATCGCGCCGACGAGGTTTTCGCTGCCGTCGTCCACGCTGGCCGGTCCGAAGAGAATTTGCTTGAGCGGCCCGGTGGTGCCGACCTTGATGCGCGTGCCGCGCGGCAGGTTGGCGTGCGGGGTGGCCATGCCCCAATGATGGCCCTGGCCCGGGGCTTCCTGCGCCTTGGCGAAGGGACTGCCGATCATGACGGCGTCCGAACCGCAAGCCAACGCCTTGCACACGTCGCCGCCGGTACGCATCCCGCCATCGGTGATGATGGGCACGTAGCGGCCCGTCTGCTTATGGTGTTGATCGCGCGCGGCGGCGCAATCGACGGTGGCCGTCACCTGCGGCACGCCCAGGCCGAGCACGCCGCGCGAGGTGCAAGCCGCGCCGGGACCGACGCCGACGAGCACGCCCGCCACGCCGCAGCCCATCAGTTCGAGGGTTACCTTATAACCAACGGCATTTCCGACGATGACCGGGATCGTCAGATCGGCGCAAAACTTCGCCAGGTCGAGCGACTGATACTCGGTCGAGCGGTGCTTGACGGTGCTGACCGTGCTCTGGACCACGAAAATATCCGCCCCGGCTTCCTCGGCTATTTTGCCGTATTGGGCAGCTTTCTGGGGGATGCTGCTGACGGCGGCCAGCACGCCTGATTCCTTCATCTGGCGCACGCGCATGGCGATGAGTTCCTCCTGCACCGGCTCCTGATAGAGCTTTTGGAGCAGGCCCGTCACCTCGTTCTTGTCGGCTTCGAGCACCTGCTGGAGAATCTCCTGCGGGTACTTGTAGCGCGTTTGGACCCCTTCGAGATTCAGCACCGCCAGGCCGCCAAGTTTGCCCATCTCGATGGCGAACGGCACGTCCACTACGCCGTCCATGGCACTGGCGAGAATCGGAATGCGCAACTCCAGCGGGGCGGCGTCCCGGCGCGGAATGACGAAACGGGTATCGACCTCGTTGGGATTGATGGTGATTTCGCCGGGCACCAAGGCGATTTCGTCGAAACCGTAGGTGACTCTGGCTTTGCGATTACGACCGATCCACATGCCCATAAAATAGAGGGGAAAAAATAACGCGGGGTTGGAGGAAATTAGAGACCGTCGATTTGCAGACGCTCGTTGAGTCGGCCGCAACGCGGGCAACTCGGCAGGGGAGCGGGGCTGAGGTCCTCGAATTCAAACCCACATATCGCGCAACGCAACCGAAATTGCAACGCGTGGCGGGCGCGCCGCCGCCGCCGCCGCTCGTCGAGCAGCCACACGGCGAAGACGACGATCAGGAAAGCGAACAGGTAGACGAAAACGATGACCGTGAGCGGAACGCGGATCATAAAAGAGGGATTTCAGGGGAAAAAGCGCAGGGGGATGATCAACGGTACACTTCCCGGCCCCAGTGAAATTCCGCCCGTCCCCAGACCGTAGCTGCGTCCGGCCCTGGCGGTGGCTGGAAAGGCAGGCGCGCGAGATAATCCTGGGCGAACTCGTCCGCGCTCACCTCGCCCGAACCCGTTTCGCGGAACAGGAAAGGCGCGCCGCCGTCCGGTCGGACACCGACGAGAAAAACGGTGACGCTCAACGTCTTGGCCCCGGCGGGCAAGGCAAACGCGACCGGGGGCAGCGGTCCGGCAACCAATGGGCCGATCCCGCCGGTCAGGAGGATACATGTCAGCGGGGAAGGGCCAGGCGGGCGGGCGCTGCTGCTCGCAGGCAGGATCGGCACCGGCCCGGGCGGACGGGGGCGGGGAGGGGCTGCCGTGCCGGCGGACGGCGGGTCCAGCGGCTTGAACGGCGGCGGCGCGGCTTTGTAAGAGGGGACGTAGCGGGCGAAATTTCCTGGGGTGCGGTCGCCATCGGGCGCAGCGGGTTGGGTCTCCAGCGACGGGTCGGTGACGGCGAGCCAGTGGGCGAGCGCCCGGGATTGGGCGCGGACTTCCGGCGGGTCGTCCGGTCGCTCGGGGCGCGCCATCATCACCTGCACGGGCGGCGGCAACTGCGAGCCGGTCGGAATGTATGCCACCTGTAAAACGTAAAAACCGACGGCGTGGACCAGAAACGAAAGTGCGACCAACGCCGCCAGCCGCCAATGCGCCTGCGAACGCCGTTCCCATTGGAAGACAAGCGGGACGGCGTCTTCTGCGACCGTGGAAGCACCCGCCGTTTTCACGGTTTATCCGGGAGGGGGACGGTGGCCAGCGCAACGCTGTACTGTTGCAGCAACGCTTGGTTCATGACCGCGACCACGGACTCGTAGGGCGTGCCGCCGTCGGCGCGCAGGATGATCGTGCGCGGGCTGCCGTGGTAAGCGGCGAGTTGGTGGCCCAGTTCGGCGAGGGTCACCCGTTGGTCCCGATAAAAAATCCGTAGCGGCGGCCCGGGTTGCAGCGTCACGTACTGCGCGTTGACTTGCGGCGGCAGATTGAACGAGGCAGAGGGCAATTGGGTGACCTCGATCCCCGGTTGCAAGACGAAGGACGATCCCAACAGGAAAAACAGCAACAGCAGCAGCACGACGTTGAGCAACGCCACCAGACCCAGGGGGCCAGCCGCGATTGGGGCGGAGCGGACGAGTTTCACGGCGCGGCAGAATCAGCGGCGAGTGAGCAGGTCAATCCCTTTGCTTGCGGAAAGGAATCGCCTGCGTCTGGGCAGGTGCGATTCCCCCACCAGTCGCCCCGAAGGGGACCACGCCAATTGCGGGACGATGATCCATGAGCAGGTTGACGATCTCAATCCCGGCACGCTCCATGTCGTGCATGAGCGCATTCACCCGGCTGGAAAGATAACTGTGCGCCACGTAAGCGGGGATACCCACGACCAGTCCACCCGCCGTCGTCAGCAGGCTCTGGTAGATGCCGTTCGAGAGGGTGTTTGCCGTGACAAAACCGCCCTGCGTGGAAATGGTGACGAATGCATGGATCATTCCGGTCACCGTGCCGAGCAACCCAATCAGCGGGCACGCCTGGGCAAGGACCGCGAGGATCGGCAAATGGACTTCTAGGTTCGGCACCTCCATCTGTCCGGCCTCTTGGACGATTTCCTTGAGATCGGAGCGCGGCAGGTCATGCCGCAGGATGGCAGCGTAAACCACCCGCGCCACGGGGCCGGGGGTTAGCTTGCACTCGATCTGCGCATCCTCGTAGCCACCCCGGCGGATCAGATTGGCCAAGCCGCGCAGAAAATCACCTACATCGATCTGCACCCGGCGCAGATAGGTCATGCGTTCAAAAAAGACCCCCACGGCCACGATGCTCGCCAGCAACAGAAGCCACATCAGCGGCCCCCCCTTTTGGATAAAGTCTCTCATTTCCGCGCTCGACTGCACTACAGGTAGCGGTAACTACCATTCGCATCATCAGGCGGTTGCGCGGCACTGTCTAGAAAAAACTGTCGGGCTGCCTCACGGTCACACTGGGATGTCAGTAGGCGAACGGCAGGCTGTGGCGTGGGACTTCCCCCGGGGATGTCGGGTCAACGCTCGAACATTGCCGACGCGGCGATGTCGGCGGCGTCGAAACGGAACACCGACTCGTGCGGCTTATCTCGCAGGGCACGCAGCAACGCGGAAAGGTTCTGGCAGGCACCCGTCGAATAATGCCGCACCAACCCTACCGTCGTTTCCTTCGTGCCGAAGACGGTGATCATGATCGTGTCTTCATCGACCGAATTCATGAAGATGTGGCTGCCGCTACCCTGATGGTAAAGCTGCTGGAACTCAACCTCGCCGATGCGGCGCGCCAGCTCTTTGGTCGCGGCGAAACTACCCGCCGCCAACGCGGCGATGATGGTCACGTCCATGATTTCGTGGTCGCCGAACTGCGAGATCACGTTGCCGCCTTTATCGATGATCACCGCCAGATCGCTCTCGGACTTCTGGAGGTAGTCCTGCAAAACGGCATCAATGTTCGCCACGTCCTCAATGGTCAGAATAGGGATGGAATCCATAGGGATGACGACGGGAAAAGAACTAGCGGGCGGCGGGCACACCGGCGGAACTGGCGGTGGAGCGGGTGGGTTCGCTTTCCTTGTTGAACTTGTGCAGAAGCAACTGGGAAACGGCGTTGAGGGCGGCGAAAACGTTCTGGCCCGTGCTAGAAACCACCTCGTAGCTGCCGACGCGTTTTTTGCGGTTGTTGAGCAGGAATTCCAGGTAGTTGACCGGCGCGACGTTGGGCAGGTCGCGTTTGTTATATTGTACAACGTAGGGAATCTCGTCGATGGCGATATTCTGTTTGGCCAAGTTATCTTCGAGGTTTTTGAAGCTCTCGACGTTTTCCTCCATCTTTTCCCACTGCGAGTCCGCCACGAAGACGAGGCCGTCCACGCTGCGCAGCACCAACTGGCGGGTGGCGTTGTAGATAACTTGACCCGGCACCGTGTAAAGCTGGAACTTGGTCTTGAAACCTTTGATCACCACGGCGTTGAGCGGCAGGAAATCGAAGAACAGCGTCCGGTCCGCTGCCGTGGCGAGCGAGACGAGGTCGCCCCGGTTGTCCGGGTTGATGCGCGAATGGATGTAAGCCAGATTCGTCGTCTTGCCGCAGAGAGCCGGTCCGTAATAGACGATCTTGAACTGGATCTCCTTGCTGGCGTAATTGATGATCGACATAAAAGCGTGCGAGTAGGCGGGTGGGACGGGGGCGGGAAGTGGTTTACAGAGAGGATTCGGCGGGAACCGCTTTGGCGGATGAGTACATTCCGGCCACTTCGCGGGTGACGATTTCGAGCTTTTCACGAACCCCCGGCAGAAAACCTCGCCCGGAGTGCCGCACGCTTACGCAGATGTCATCGTGCATGAAGAAGCTCAGCAAATCTTTTTCGGTGTGGACCGTAAAGGCTTTTAAGCCACCGACTTTCAGCTCGGATACGAAATTCTGCGTGCGCTTGTAGAACGGCGGAGCCATCGCGCTGAATCCTTCGGCGTCGCCCTCGGGAAAATTTCCTGCCAAGCGCAGGCCGTCGGCAAACATCACCGCGCAGCCGCTGATCCCCGGCATCTGGCTGACGAGACGGACCACCACTTTGGCGTCGATTTCCTCCTCGGTCATGAAAAGGGTTTGCAGTTCGGAGTCCCGGCCTTTGACCGGAGCGATCATCGGCGAGGTGGCTGGGGCAACGGCTTCCGGCTTCGCCTCGGGGGCTGGGACCAGCGCGGCTTCGGGCAGGGCGGCGACGGGTTCCTCCGATTCCTTGGGCGGCAGCTCGGCGGCAGCGGGAGCGGTGGACTCCAGCACGGCCAGGGCTTCTTCCAGCGGGCTGGGCACGGCGGCAGCAGGCGGCTCCACAGGCGTCTCCTTGGCGTCCGAATCCACCGGCGTTTCAACCATGTCCAGCGGGATGTCCCGGCCGGGTGCCGCCGGAGTTTCCATTTCCACGACCGGCGCGGTGGGAGCTTCGGCAACCGGCAAAGGCTGGTCGGTGAACGACGCTTGGGAAACTTCCTCCGCAGCGGGTGTGACGGCGCTTTCGCTGGCGACAGGTTCCGGCACAGGCGCGGTTTCCGCAGGCGGGGTCGGCGCTGAAGATACGCCGAGGCGTTGCGCATCCTCGTCCGCCTTCTGGCTGAAAGGGGTCGGGTAATACGTGCCGGTCTCCTCGATCACCTGATCGGGCCGGATGGCGAGCGCGCTCGCGGGCAGGTTCTGGAAAACTTCCGGCAGCGGGATTTGGATTTCCGTCAGGCCGCTGTCCGGGGCGATGACGTGCCGAAAATTCTCCGGGATGGCCTGCAAAAAGGTTTCCAGGGCAATGCTCACGCGGCCCGAGCTGAGTTGCTTCTCGACCCCGGCGAAAGGCAGCGTGAAACGGACATCGTCGGCGATGGTGTACGGCTCCACGGTCAACGATTCCGAAGGGATGCCGCGCAGGATGGCGGCGAGGCCGAGTTCGATCTTGCGGTCATCGGGCGGCGTCAGCGCCAGCGGCGCGAGCGCGGCGGGAATAGCGGCAGCGGGCGGGATGGCCGGAAAGGCGGGCGGCGCGAAACTCGGACGCGGCGCGGGCGCAAAGCTGGGCGGGGGCGCTTTCGCCGTGGGCGGAGGCGGCGGGGGCGAGGAGCGGAACGTCACCGGCAAATCCGTGCCGGCGGGTGGGCGGATGCTCACCGGGCTGGGCTGCACCGGGGCCGAAGACGGCGGCGCGGGCATGGGGCGCGCCCCGGCGCCCGGACCTCCGGCCCGCAGGGAAATTGGCGGAATCTGGATGCGCGCGGTTTTTTTCGAGACCGCGAGCGAGGGCGAAGCCGCCGGGCTGGCTCCCTGCACGGGGAGTTGTATGCGCTGGCTGGCTGTGGTGGGTCCGGTCGGCGCGCTGGGCGGCGGGTTCGCCGCACCGCCCGGGGCGATGGGATGCACCGGCGCGGGCGACATCCTCGTAACCGCGCTGGGTCCACTCAGCCGGATTTTGCCGCCTGCCACGGAAGCGCGCACCGTCGAGGGCGGGCGCTTGCCAGGATTGATTGGTCCGGTCGCGGGGGAACCGGCCACCGGCGGCGGCGTGGGTGCGTCGAGAGGCGCTTTGGGCACACTGATCGTAGAAATTTGGCCGGTGCGATGCGCCGGGCGCACCGGAAACGCCGGGACGGTTTCCGCCAACGAGGGCGGCGGCTCCAGCGGGGCAGGAGGAAGAGGGATCGCCGGGCGGATGGCTCCCGCGACGGTGCCAGCAGCGGTTGGCAGGCGTTCGCTGTCTTCCTTGGCGACTTGCAGGAAAGGCGTCTCGATTTCGCCGACGTTTTCCTCCGCCACTTGGTCGGCGCGGGTCTGAAACGCCGCGCTGAGTTGTTCGACGAGCTTCTGCAGAGGCAGGGCGATTTCCACGTCTTCGGTGTCCGTGACCGGCCGGGCAAAGATCGCCGGAAATTTCGCGTAGATGGTGGACGCGGGCACGCTGGCCCGGCCTTTCGTCAGGTCGGAATAGAGTTCCGAGGCGCGGAATTCGATCTTCTGGTGCTGGTCGTGCGGCCCGGCGCTGAGGAAACTGGGCGGCAGGCGGTCCAGAAAATCGCCGACTTCCAGGGTCACGGCCACATCCGGCGCTTCGGGCGTCGGCGCGGGCGGCAGGGAGACAGCGGCAGGAGCGGGAGCTACCGCCACGGGCCGGGGCGAGGATGGGACGGGAAAAGTGATTTTCCTTCCCGGTGATGCGCGCACCCCCTGAACGCGGTTGGTGATCACCGGCGGCGGCACTGCGCTGGTCAGCGAAACGGGTTGGCGCGCGCCGGGGTCGCGCAAGTTGACCGGCTGCGACGATTTCGGCATCACCGTGCGTACCGAAGTGGGCGTGGTGGTGGGCGGCGCGGGGGCGGCGGGAGCCGGAGGGGCTTCCTGGGTCGGTGCGCCGTTGGACGAGGGTCCGTCCTCCTGGTCGGATGGTTTGCCTTTAAACCAACTGGAAAGAGAGAAGGCCATAGGGGTTGCGATGAACGTTAACGCCAAATTTAAACCATTGCGTGCAAACGTATTATACGTCCGCCGCCGTCAGCTTCCAAACCTCTTCTAAGCTTGTCACGCCCTCGTGAGCTTTGTCAATTCCGGCGAGACGCAAAGTTTTCATACCTTCATTGAGCGCTTGGCTCTTGAGCACGGCGGCGGAAGCCCGCTTGATGATGAGCTTGCGGATTGCTTCGGACACCGGCAGAACTTCCATGATGGCCGCCCGGCCCAGGTAGCCGCGCTGCTTGCAGCGGTCGCACCCGCCGCCGTGGTAGAACATTTCGCCTTCGACGCTTTCCATATCCAGCTTGCTGAACATTTCCGGCTCGGGCAGGAACTCCTCTTTGCAATTCGGGCAGATGCGCCGCACGAGACGTTGCGCGCAGGTCAGCAACACCGACGAGGCGATCAGGAACGGCTCGATACCCATGTCGTCCAGACGCGTGATGGCCCCGGCGGCGTCGTTCGTGTGGAGCGTGCTCAACACTTGATGGCCCGTGAGTGCGGCCTTGACGGCGATATCGGCGGTCTCGTTATCGCGGATTTCCCCGATCATGACGATGTCCGGGTCCTGCCGCAGAATTGACCGCAGCGCGCTGGAGAAATCCAGTCCCACGTCCGCCTTCACGGCAACTTGGTTGATGCCCTGGAGCTGGTACTCGACCGGGTCCTCGACGGTCACGATATTGTATTCGGGCTTGTTGAGTTCGCTCAAGACCGAGTAAAGCGTGGTTGTCTTGCCCGAGCCGGTCGGGCCGGTGACGAGGATCATGCCGTGCGGGGCGTCGATGGCTCTCTTGAAAGTAGCGAGCGTGGTTTCGTCGAGACCGAGGCCGTCGATGGAGCCGGTGAGCGCGCCCTTATCGAGGATACGGATGACGATCTTTTCGCCGTACACCGTCGGTAGGAACGAGATACGCAGATCAACCTCTTTACCTGAGACGCGGATGCGGAAGCGGCCGTCCTGCGGGATGCGACGTTCGGCGATGTTCAGTCCGGCGAGAATCTTGATGCGCGACGCGATGGCCAGTTGCAGGCTTTTGGGCGGGCCGCTCGCCTCGATGAGATTGCCGTCCATCCGGTAACGCAGGCGGACGCTTTTCTCCGCCGGTTCGATGTGGATGTCGCTTGCGCGGTCCTTCAACGCTTGCACGAGAATCAGGTTGACGATGCGGATGACCGGGCCGTCCTCGCTGTCGGCGGCGAGGCGGTCGAGGTCGATGTCCTCGCGCTGCTTGCCCTGGACCTCCACGTCATCCGCCTCGGCGGCGGCGTCGGCGGCGGCCTTCTTCATCACCTCGTCGATGGCTCCGGTGGCGCTATGGACACCGCTGAGTGCTTCGTTGACCGCGCGCTCGGTGGCGATCATCGGGATGATGTCCATCTTCGTGCGGGTGCGCAGGTCGTCCAGCGCGAGCACGTTCATGGGATCGGTCATCGCCACGAAGAGCTTATTCCCCAGGACCGCGACCGGCACGAGCTTGTAGCTTTTGGCCATGTCCTTGGGCACGAGGTTCATGATCGGCTCGGGCACGCGGACCTTGGCCAGATTAATCGGCGGCTTGTCCAGGCAGCGGCCCATGGAAATCGCCATGTCCTGCTCGGTAACGTACTGGTTGTCCGTCAATAGCTTGAGCAGCCGCCCGCCCTGCTTTTTTTGCAGTCCCTGGGCTTCTTCGAGCTGGCTGGGGAGCAGAAGGCCGTCCTCGATAAGAATGTCCGCGATGCGTTCGCCGAATGATTTTGCGCTCATGACTGTTTTATAGGGAGGGGTTTGTGTTTTACGGAAAAGGGGATCAGTCGCGGGCGTCGAGGCGGTACACGTCGCGCAGGATGCGGGAAACGGCGGCGGGCTTGGCGAGATACCACTGGATGTGATAGTCCAGCGAGCTTTGCACCGCCTGCTTGGCGGCGGCGTCGAAAGGGTTGCAAATCGCCACCATCATCGTGCGGCTGACGATGTCGAAGGGGACGATCAGCCGGGCCAGGGTCAGGCTGTCGGGCAGCATGCGCACCACCGAGCGATCCACGTCGTAATATTCCAGCGGCACGTAGCCGAACTTGGTGGCATCAATGAGGCTGCTGAGTAGCGAGTCGATCTCGTAGGTGCCGGTGCGGGTCAGTTCTTCCAACAGGGAGGAGGCGAGTCCCTGGCCTTCCAACCGGCCATTGATCTGCTGGACGCGGCCCAAGGCGGCGCTGACCTCGGCTTCCACCGCGATCCGGTGAAAGGTCAAAAATTTGGCGAAATGTTCGTTGCCGTCGTCGGTGCCTTCGAGACCGGGGGTCTCGGCGGCGGTGCCGGACGAGCCGTTGCGCCCGCCGGGCGGTTTGACCCGGGCGGGAGAGAGCGCGATGAGCGAGGCCGACTGGTCGGTGGCAAGGTCGTCGATGAGGCCAAACCCACCGCCGTGGCCGTTGACGCCGTTGTTGCGCCCATTGGCCGGGGCCGTGCGGCTTTCGATCTCGCCCATGAGAGCGACGATGTCGGGCGAATTGGGCGATAACTGGAGAATGCCCTCGCATTCCAGCAGGGCTGACGAGTACAACCCCATGTTCAGATATGCCTCAGCCAGTTTGCGGGAAACCTGCAAGGCCGCCTCGATCTGGCCGATCTTCAAATACGCTTCCTTGAGGATGTCGTAGCTCTGGCAATCGCCGGGTTCCGCCTGGCTGATCACCTCGAACATCTCAATCGTCTGAAGAATCTGGGCATATTCTTCACTGGTGAGCTTGGCATCCATGCGTGGATGAGGTTTTAGCTAGAAGCGTGCCCGGAGCGGGCCGGGAGCGACGGAGGTTTGGAATTTGCGCGCCGTCCGTCCGGCGCGCTATTTACTCTGGTGCGACGCCCCGAGGCCGCCTGCCCTTGAAGCCCGGCGAAAAGCGCGTTACTGAACAAAACCATTTTATTTTTTGCCGCTCATGGACCCATCCCCTGATTTGGAAGGTTTGCGTTTCAACGCCGATGGTCTCATCCCGGCTATCATCCAAGATGCCGAAACCGGAGCCAACGGCGCGCCCGCCGGACGCGTGCTGATGATGGCCTGGCTCAACCGCACCGCGCTCGACGCCACGCTGGCGACGGGGCTGATGCATTACTGGAGCCGTTCGCGCAGTAAACTCTGGTTTAAGGGCGAATCCAGCGGACACCAGCAACGGGTGGTAGACTGGTATCGTGATTGCGACGGCGACACTCTCCTTTTCACGGTGAAGCAGCACGGCGGCGCGTGTCACACGGGCTACGAAAGCTGCTTCTTTCAGCGGATGGAGCGCGATGGCAGTCCGGCCCCCATCACCGAAAATCCACTTTTCGATCCCAAAGCCGTCTATCAAGAAACGGCCAAATCCTGACGCTATGAATGACCTGCCCCTGAGCATGTCCCGCGAGCGGTTCGTGGAGCTGGCCCGCGACGCGAACCTGATTCCGATTTCGGTTGAGTTGATGGCGGATTGCGACACGCCGGTGGCTGCCTTCCAGAAGCTGCTCGACGAGGACACGGAGGGCAACGGATGCTCGTTTCTGCTCGAATCCGCCGAGAATAGCGAGCAGATCGGGCGTTACTCGTTCCTGGGCAACCGGCCGGCTTACATCTTCGAGAGCCGGGGAAAAACGGTCACGATCACAGCGCAAGACGGCAACCGGCAGGAGTTTAGCGTGGCGGATGATCCGTTCTCGGAGTTGCAACGGTTTTTGTCGTGCTACCGGCCCACGCCAGAGTTGCCGGACGAAGCGCCCTTTTACGGCGGGGCGGTGGGCTACCTCGGATACGACGCGGTACGCTTCTTCGAGCCAACGGTGCCCACGCACGGCCGGGATGAGTTGGACCTGCCGGAAATCGTTTTTCTCATCACGGACACCATCGTGATTTTCGACCATCGGTTTCGCAAGCTGCGGGTACTCGCCAGCGTGTTCACCGAAGGACGCGATCCCGGCGAGGCCTACGACGAGGCCGGGCGGAAGCTCGGGCGGCTGGTGCGGCGTCTGCGTGCTCCGAGTCACCTGCGGCCCGGTCTGGTCTACCCGGATCTGCCGCCCGCGCCGCCGCCGTCGTGTAACACCACCCGCGAAGAATACGAAGGGGCCGTCTCCCAAGGGCAGGAGCACATCCGGGCGGGCGACATCTTCCAGTTCGTACCCTCGCAGCGGTTCGAGACCCCGTATCAGGGGGACGCGCTCTCGGTCTACCGGGCGCTGCGATTTATCAACCCGTCGCCGTACATGTTCCTGCTGCGGTTCGGGAACCGCTTTTCGTTGGTCGGCAGCTCGCCGGAAGTTCACGTTCGCCTGATGGACGGCAAGGTAGAAATCCGTCCTATCGCCGGGACGCGCCGCCGGGGCGAAACGCCGTCCGAGGACGCGGCGCTCGCGGAATCGCTATTGGCCGACCCCAAGGAGCGCGCCGAACACTTGATGCTCGTCGATCTGGCCCGCAACGACGTGGGCCGCATCTCGGAATACGGCAGTGTGCGGGTGACGGATTTCATGACCATCGAACGCTACAGCCACGTCATGCACATCGTTTCCAACGTGGTCGGGCGGCTGCGTGCCGGGAGCGATGCATTCGACGTGATGCGCGCGACGTTTCCGGCAGGCACAGTCAGCGGGTCTCCCAAGGTGCGCGCCATGCAAATCATCAACGAACTGGAAAAATCCAAGCGTAGCTGCTACGCCGGGGCGGTCGGCTATTTCTGTTTCGGTGGCAACATGGACAGTTGCATCACGCTGCGCTCCACGGTCCTGAAGAATGGTCGCGCCTACGTGCAAGCGGGCGCGGGAGTGGTGGCCGACTCGACACCCGCCGGTGAATACGAGGAAACCGTCAACAAGGCGTTGGGAATGATGCGTGCCATCGAATTGGCGCGGCACATCGGAGACATGTGACATGCTTTTCATCCTCGATAACTACGACTCTTTCACTTACAACCTCGTCCAGTATTTCGGGGACTTGGGAGCCGTGCCGCTGGTGCGTCGCAACGATGAGATTACAGTGGCGGAAATCGCAGAATTGAAACCGGAACGCATCTGCATTTCGCCGGGCCCAGGCACCCCGCGCGACGCGGGAATCAGTGAGGACATCATCCGCGAATTGGGGCCGCGCGTGCCCGTGCTGGGTGTCTGCCTCGGGCACCAGGCCATCGGCGAGGTTTACGGTGGAGAGGTGGTCCGGGCCGGACGGTTGATGCACGGGAAAACTTCCCCTATTCTGCACCAAAATGACGGGGTATTTGCCGGGCTGCCCAGCCCGTTCGAGGCAACACGTTACCACTCGCTTGTCATCAGGCCGGAAAGCGTCCCCGCTTGCCTGGAAGTCAACGCACGCACCGCCGAAGGTGAGATCATGGGCATCCGGCACCGGGAATTTCCGGTCCACGGCGTGCAGTTTCACCCGGAAAGTATCCTGACCCGCGAAGGGAAACGGCTGCTGGAGAACTTTCTGAGATTATAGCAAGCGCGCATCCCCTAGGTGCAAAAACAAAAAACCCGTTTTTCGCCGAAGCGAAAGACGGGTGAATTTGGACGGCGGGTTGCTCGCTTTATTTGATGGTGCCGTTCAGCCCGTTCGGGAAGAACAAACCGGGGGTCGGCGTGGCTTCATAGGCAGTACCCATGCCGTAGACGATGCGCAGAACCTGCGTAGTCGTGCGGGCGAAGGCAACGGAATTGGCATCGGCTGGCACAATGTTAGCCGCACCATTCGTGAAAATTCCCTGGTCTTTCTTGTTGCCTTGGTTGGCAACGTCCACCATGTCGCGCAGATCGGAGATTGCCCCGACCGCTTTGATAATGTCAATCGGCGCACCGGCCGTCTGGCTCATGGCGTAAAGGATCGTACGAACTTCGGAAGCGTGGAATGCCTCAACCGCGAGAATGCTAGCCGCTGCCGCGAGGTACGCTTTGGTGAAGATCAAAGGCGCACCGCCATGGTAGGCACTGACACCCACGTCCTCAAAAATGAATGCACCCAGCAAGAAATTGAGGTCGCTGGCGAACGGATCGAAATCCATGCCCAGCGCGAGGTTGCCAAGGGTATTGAAGCTGTCCAAGAGGTTCAGATTCGGCGCAGGCACCGCAAAGTTACCTGCGTCGTTCAATGCAGTCTGCAGAAATTTGACATGGTTGAGTTCATCTTGCGCAATCTCCGCTGCGTAGCCCGCAATAGTGGAATCGGAGAAAGGCACCTTCGGGTTAGCCTTGATGACGACCGAACCGCCACCAGTCCCATCGCCGCCTGCCGTGCTACCGCCGTTGTCGCTGATGCCACCACCGGTAACGGCGTAAATGTAAAACTCTGCTTCCAGATACTCGAGGTTGAGCGCGAAGTTGAGGATGGCCACGTCCGTCTCAAGACTCGGAACCAGCGGGGCTGCCTGGGCCCGCGAAGTGAACAATGAGGCCGTCGCGGGCGCTAGCACTCCCGCCATCCCGGCCAAACCGGCACGACGTACGAAAGAGCGGCGGTTGCATGCTTCAAGGAGTTCGATAGCGGTTTCTTTTTCGGAAGTCATAGATGTCTTTGGATGGATGCTGCGATGTAGGAAGGATGGAGACGCCACAAAGTACGACGCGGTAGTGACGGTTAGTCTGTGTTGTATCCGAACCTGGAAGGAAGGATGGATGCACAAATTCCGTGGTCCTTGCCCTCCGTCGGACAGAATCAGCAATTTCCCCGATGTCTGGCGGCAACCTCCGGGCGGAAGCCGCGTCACTCGCCCTCGACAGCAGCGGCCTCGTCTTCTTGAGTGACGCGCAGAACCTCCTCGACGGTCGTGCGGCCCTCCGCCACGCGCCGCCAGCCATCCTGGCGCAACGTCTTCATGCCGCCCAGCGTGGCGGCTTGTTTGAGGGTGTTGCCGCTCGCCTTGTTGACGATGAGCTTGCGCATCCGCTCGGTGATAACACAGATTTCGTGGATGGCCATCCGCCCTTGGTATCCGGTCTGACGGCAATGGTCGCAGCCCGCGCCGCGCTGGAACGCCGTGCCGAGTTCGACGGGGAAGCCAATTTCGCGCAGGTGAGCGGACGAATAGGTCGCCGGGGCGGTGCATTGGGGGCAGATCGTGCGCAGGAGCCGTTGAGCCAGAAAGGCGCGCACCGTGCTCGAAAGCAGGAACGGCTCGATGTGCATGTCGAGCAGGCGGGTGATGCCGCCGACCGCATCATTCGTGTGCAACGTGCTAAAAACCAGATGCCCCGTCAGCGCGGCGCGGATGGCGATGTCGGCGGTTTCGCCGTCACGAATCTCGCCGACCATGATGACATTGGGGTCCTGCCGCAGGATGTGGCGCAACCCCTGGGCAAAGCTGAGGCCGATTTCCGGCTTCACGTCGATCTGGGACACGCCGGGCAGGCGGTATTCGACGGGTTCCTCGATGGTGATAATGCGCCGCTGGACGCTGTTGATGCTGCTGAGAAAGCTGTAGAGCGTGGTCGATTTGCCCGAGCCGGTGGGGCCGGTGACCATCACGATGCCGTTGGGCATGGCGAGCAGGGCCTTGACGAGCTTGGTCTGCGCTTCATCGAGGTCGAGTTTTTCAAATCCGAAACTGTCGCGGTCGCGCCCGCTGAGCAGACGCAGGGAGATGCTTTCGCCGTTGACGGTCGGGATCGTGGAAACGCGCACGTCGATGCTCGTCGCCCCGGCGGACAGATTGATGCGTCCGTCCTGCGGGAGACGCTTTTCGGCGATGTCCATCCGCGCCATGACCTTCAAGCGCGAAATGATGGCGTTTTGCAGCACCCGCAGTTGGGGCGGCACGGCGGCCTCGTGCAGGATGCCGTCGATGCGGTAGCGGATGCGCAGGTCGTTTTCCAGCGGCTCGACGTGGATGTCGGTGGCGCGCTCAGCGATAGCCTCGCGGATGATCTGGTTAACGAACTTGACGACCGACGCCTCGGGGTCGTTGGCGTTGATGTCGGAAACCGATTCGCGGTCGGTGAAGAGGTCGTCGGCGGTGCCGCGCGCCTTGAGCAGTTCGTCGAAAGTTTCCGCGCCGACGCCGTAGAGGGTCTTGATGGTGCGCAGGAGTTGCGCGCGAGACGCCAGGACCCACTGGATCGGTTTGCCGCCCGCGAGTTGCGAGGCTAGTTGGCGGCCCGCCGTGTTGAAAATGTCGTAGGTGGCGAGCTTGAGGCTGGCGTCGGTGTTTTCCAGCGGAACGATGTGATGCTGGAAGACGAAGCGGCTCGGGAACAGGCCGAGGGTGGCACGGTCGATGCGCGTGGCATCGAAGCGCGTCTCGAAGGGGATGCGGAAGGTTTCGCCCAGGTGGGTGAGCAGCTTCCCCTCGTCGAGCTTGCCAGAGTTGAGCACGGAGTTGATCCACGAGGAACCAGGTTCCTTGAGGTCGGCCAGGCGGATCGCTTCGGTCTCGTCGGGCGCACCGGCGGCGAGCAGGGCGGTGACGAGAGACTGGCGGAGATTGGAGGTCATGGGGGGTGAAGTTCAGAAGGTCTCACGCATCGCCGCCAAGCCGCCAAGAAGAAAAAGCCAAGGCGGATTATTGGTCTGGCCGGTTGGTAACCGTAGCTGTCGTGCTTCTGGTTTTCACCGTGGTTTTTTTGCTGGCGGGGTGCAGCTTGTCGTCCAGCGGTACGGAGGTGTTCGTCGTCTTCGTCGTGACCACGGCGGTTTTGTTGACCGGTAGCGCCTTGCGCACCAGAGGGTCGGTCGGCAGGAGCTGGTCTTCCAAATCGTGACCGAGATAAGTACGGTTTTCCTCGTGCTCGCGGATATCGTCCATGATCCCTGGCGTGGTGACCACTTCCGGGTGCATGAGAATGATGAGTTCGCTACGTGACGCGTCGCGGGTTTTCGTTTTGAAGAGTTCGCCCAGGACCGGAATCCGGCTCAGGTACGGAATGTCGCTGGAAGTCTTGTTGTCACTCTGCGTGATCAGGCCGCCCAACACGATGGTTTCCCCGTTACGCGCGGAGACGTAGTTTTGCAGCTCGCGCGTGTTGATGTTCGGGGCGGTGGAGCCGTTGATCGAATTGCTGGTGCCCGCGAGGCTGTTGATTTCCTGCGCGATGTTGAGGGTCACTTCCTTTTCGCTGTTGATCAGAGGAGTCACGGACAATTTTAAGAGCACATCGACGTAAGTCGTGGTCGAGGAGATACCGGTGGAAGTGCCGCTGGTGGTCAGGCTGCTGAGCGAGTTCTCGGCGATGGCGATCTTGGTGCCGCTCGAAATAAAAGCGCGCTTGTTGTTGGAAGTGACGATCATCGGGCGGCTGATCGTTTTGAAACGGTTGGTGGCGTCCAGCGCGGAGACGATCAGATCCAGGGATTTGCCGATGGACACGATGCCACCCACCCCGGTGAAGCTCGATCCGAGGCCAGTGGCGAGCGTGCTGAACGTGTCGAGCGCGGAAGTGGTGGTCGTCGGACTGCCGGAAGGCGACGGGGCAGGAGTCGCGCTGGTCTGGCCGAGCTGGCCGGAGTTGAAATTGCTCAACAGACTGCCGCGATTGCTGCGCAGGAGATATTGGAAGCCGAGTTCGTGGTTGTTATCGAGCGACAACTCGCCGATGACCGTGCGGATGATGACCTGCGGGGTGCGCTTGTCGAGTTCGTTGAGGATTTCAAAGACCTTGCTCTTGGCGTCCGCGCCGCCGAGCAGGATAATCGTGTTCGTGCGCTGGTCGGCGATGAGCTTGTTGTTGCCGACGGTGGCCTCGGTAGGCCGGGTGTCCACCTCGGGGGCATTGTTGTCGTCGCCAAAGTTGGAGCTGCTGCCGCTGCTGCTGCCGCTCCCGTTGAGACTGCTGCCGACGGAACCGCTGGAGCTGCCGGAACTGTTGTTGCCGAAGAAGCTGTTGTTCCCGCTCGACGAGCGGCTGGGCGACGGGGTACTGCTCGCGCCGGAACCCGGGCTGCTGCCGTTGTCGGAACCCTGCTCCTTGAGGGCATCCACGAGGATGGGCAGCATGTCGCCTGCGGTGACGAAGCGCAGGGGATAACGCACGGGCTGGGCGAACGGCGTGTCAGCGTCGTACTCTGTGAGCAGCCGTTCGATGAGCGGCATGTTGACGGGGCTGGTGACGACGTGGACGCGGTTGGTGCGGATGTCGGCGGTCAACGTGATGCGGCCCTGGATCAACGAGTCGCCGCTCAGAACCGCCAGCCCCCCGGGGTTCGTGGTCAAGCCGGCGCCGAGGCCGGGAATTTCAACGGCCTGACCGTCCTCGCCGATGCGGCGGATGGGCCGGCGAGCGTTGGGCTGGCTGCCAGCAGCGGCGGTGGTGGCGGCACCCCCGGTCTGGCCGGGCGTCGAACCGCCAGACTTCAAATCGAACACGCCGTTGAGAAATTCGACCGCCTTGGTCGCCTCGGCGCGCTTGAGGGGAATGAACCGTTCCGTGACCGGAGACGCAGGCAGGTCGAGTTGATTGATCAGGCCGACGAGGCGGCGCACGCTGCGGGCGGTGTCGGTGATGAGGATTGCCCCGGCGGATTCGAGCGCGGTGAAGCCGATGGAATTCGGGTTCGGCGGGATGTACTGGCCGAGGATCCCGGCGGTTTGCTGGGGGTCGAGGTAGCGGAGCCGGACCAGAAAAGTCACGATCTGTTCGTTGTCCGGGAGGGCGGAGAGGTCCGCGTAGATGGGAATCCCGGCGGTGCGGGCGCTTTTGCTGAGGCCGAGCACCTTGACGATGTTGTTCTCGCTCGGGACGAGGGTGTACCCGTTGAGGCTCAGCGCGGTTTCCATGATCCGCAGGGCGTCGGTGCGGGTGACGTTGCGCACGTCAATCGTGATGCTGCCCTGGACCGTGGCGTCGTAAATAACGTGTTTGCCGCTGTATTGCTCATAATAGTGCAGGACATCCACCACCGGGGAACTGGGGAAATCCAGGCTGACGTTCGCCGGTTCGGCGGGCGTGGGACCGGGCGCCGCGCTCTCCGGGACCTGCGGCAAAACGGGCGGCGGCACGAACTGCGAGCCGTCCGGCCGCTGGGCGCGGAGCGACGACGAAGCCGCGCACCAGCCGAAACCGAGCAGGCCGAGGAAGAGAAAGCGGGAGGATGGCACGACCATACAGCTAAAGCAGGATTCACGGAGGGAGTCAAAGCAAGATGGACGGTCTGGCGTCCACTCCATGAAGGGGAGACAGCCCGGCGGGCGGAAGGTTCAAAACTCCCGGCGGGTCAGCCGGTTTTGTTCAGCGGGGGCACCGCACCTGCCGGATTGCGCGACGGACGGAGGAAGCGTAGACTCCGAACGATGTCAACGCGCCATGACCGCTGGGGGTTTACGCTGATCGAGATGTGCGTCGTTCTTTTCTTGGCGATGCTGCTGATGTCAGTGGCGATCCCGAGTCTTTCCGGCCAGTTGGCGCGCCGCCGCTTGCAAGAAGCGAGCGACCGGCTGGACGCGCTCGCCGACCGGGCGCGGGAGCACAGTGTGAGCGAAGCGCGGCCTTACGTGTTGCTCTGGGAGAAAAACGGCTCCATCATGCTCTACCCCGCAGACGCTACCCAGGCGGAGCGGAACAAATCCGGCCCGGTAAGCGCACTCACGCCGACGGGGTCGAACGAGCATTACACCCTGCTGCGAAGTGCATCGTTGACCGCGAACCCTGCCGCCGAATGGATTTTC
This sequence comes from uncultured Chthoniobacterales bacterium, assembly GCA_964236475.1. GTDB lineage: Bacteria > Verrucomicrobiota > Verrucomicrobiia > Chthoniobacterales > SZAS-18 > CAHJWO01. The sequence goes on along the minus strand of CAXSED010000016.1, from coordinate 17,567 downwards.
TGGCCCACCGGAAACTGCGAGCCGGTGAATGTGCATTACCAGAGCAGCGCGGGTGAGTGGGAAGCGTCTTACAGTCCCCTGACCGGTCGAGGGGCTTTCACCAAATTTATCGCCCGATGAATCCGCCGAACGTCCGCCGTCACCGCCAGGGCGGTTTTTTGCTGCTGGAGATCATCCTCGCCGTGGCGATTTTCACCCTTGGCGTGCTGTCGTTGGGACAATGTCTGAACAATTGTCTCATCGCGCAACAGATTCGCGGACAGGAAGAACGAGCGCGGGCGGCGTTGGAAAACCGGATGGCTGAAATCCAGGTCAGCCCGGCGTTGCCCGACGAATTTCGCACGACGAAACTCGGCGGCATGTATGCGGGAGTGACCATGATTGAACGCCGCAAGACGGTGGAAGTCAAAAACGAGAACAACGTCAACCTGAACGACCTGCACGAAATCACCTTGACCACCGAATGGACCTCGCCCGACGGGCACCGGCTTTCCCGCTCGCTCGCGTTCGACCTGCTGCGAGGGAGGGGTTAAACCTGATGACCACGCGCCCGGGATCATTCCAACCGGCCCGGCGGAGGGCCTGGACCACGCCCCCGGCGACGGCGGGTTTCACTCTGATCGAAATGACGCTGGCGGTGGCGATCCTGGCGATCATCAGCATCACCGTTTACCGGTTTACGGATGTGGCGATCCGCGTGGCCGACGTGTCGATGCAGGTCAGCGCGGAAGACACGGCCTGCGGCGGCTTGCGGCGGTTGCTGGCGGCTCAGCTCGCCGCGTTGCCAGCCAATCAGAACGGCACGCTCATCGGGGTGAACACCTCCCGCCGGGGCGGCGGACGCCACGATACGATGCTGATGGTGTGCCCGGCGGGGAACGCCGTGCTGACCCCGGACGCCAAGGGATATTACCAGATCACGCTCGACCTGCGGGAAATTCCCAGAGACAGCGGCCATTGGGTGCTCGGTTTGGAGCGGACCCCGTGGACGGATGATGACGACGACGATGACGACGATGCTCTCAAGCCGACCTCACCCGAACTGCGCACGGTACGGCAGTCGCTGCCGACCGATTGGGTCCGGCTGATGGACAACATCAGCGCGCTGGAAATCGCATACTTCGACAGCCGTCTCAACGGTTGGCAGGACAAATGGACCGATCAGTCCAGCCTGCCGAATCTGGTGCGGGTGCGCGTGTCGCTAGCGGGAAACTCGCAACCTTACGAAATCGTGCAGCGCGTGCCGGGCGGCGGGCTGACCAAGGTGATTCCGATGACCCTGTTGCCGGCGCCTTCGGGAGGAGGGCGCTGAGTCTCAAACATGCGCGCCGAATTCATCGCGGATCATGCCAGGCGGGGCCGGTTGCAAGCCAGCCGCTCGCGGGCCGTGGCGTTGGTCATGGTGCTGTGCGCGTTGTTTTTGTTGAGCTTGGTGATCTTCGGGTTGGCGCAACGCGTCAAGGAAGACCTGTTCATGGCGGGGCGGGATAACCGGGCGCTCGACGCACGGGCGCTGGCGTTTACCGGGGTGGAGATTGCCCTGCACCCGTTGTCGTCGGTCCGGACACCGGCGTTGCGCCGCAACGTCGACAGGACGCACCGGTACGAGGCGCGGTTGCTCGGCGAGGGCGGCAAATTCAACCTCAACTGGCTGCTGACCGGCGAGGACCCGCTCAAGCTCGAAATGTTCAAGAGCTTTCTCGAAAACCGGGGCCTCAATTTCCAGGAGCGCGAGGCTTTCGTGGACTGTCTGCTCGACTGGATCGAACCGGGATCGACCCATCATCTCAACGGCAGCAAGACCGGGCTGGACGGGCTGCCGGTGCCAGGGCGGCCTTTTCAGGACCTCGCGGAAGTCCGGCGCGTCAAAGGGAGCGAGCCGCTGACCCATCTTTCGGGGTGGGAACGGGATTTCACGTTGTTGAGCAAAGGGCCGATTGATTTGCAGTGGGCCAGCGAGGACATCATCGCGTCGCTGCCGGGCGTGGGGGAGGTGCGGGCGCGGGGCTTCGTGCAGAAACGGCGTGGGGAAGATCAGATCGACGGCACGGCGGACGACTTCATTTTTGCGGGTCCAGTGCCTGCCTCGAATGTGGCTGCGGGTGGTCAACTCAACTTACCCCCTGCGGGGGATAACTCGCAGGTGATCGCCCAGTTTTTAGGGTTGAGTCCCGACGCATATCAGGCCATCAGTGAACTCATCAATCCAGCGGGAGATTCCACGGTGCGGATCGTCAGCGCGGGCCAGGCGTTCGACACGGTTCGCACGGTGGAAGTCATCGCCCGCAAGGAAGGTCTGCAACCCCTGATTTTGTCGTGGAAAGAATATTGACGAACGTCCGTCGACTCCGACGCCAGACCGCGCCGGATGGCCCCGCCATGCCTGTCGCCCTGTTGATGCCCGGGGCGGCGGCGGGCGAGTGGGAGCTTTGCCGCACGACGCCGACGGGTGGGTTGTTGCCGGTGGGGCCGGGAGTTCCGGCGGTCACCCGGCAGGTTTTCGAGACGATGGACGCGGCAGCAGCAAACCTGCAACTGGCGGAGGCGTTCGTGTTGTCGCTGCCGGTGGAGACCGGGCTGGTGCAGCGGTTGTCGCTCCCGGCGGCGGAACCGGGGGAACTAGAGGAAATGGTTCGCATCCAGTTGGAGAAAATTTTGCCGTATCCGGTCGAGTCCGTGAACATCGCGGTGCAGGAGGTTGCGCGCACGGAAAACGAGGTCGTGGTAGCGGTCGAGACGGTGCATCAGGACCGGTTGCTGACGCTCTGCCAACCGCTCGTGGCACAGGAGCATTGGCCGGTGAGAGTCGTGTTCCATGCGCTGGTGCTGGCGGAAAGCACCAAGGCGGATGAACACGCGGCGTTCATTTACCGGGAGGCCGGGCGATACGTGCTAGGAATTAGCGAGGGCGGACGGCTGAGTTTTGCGCAAGCATTGAGCGGACAGACCGCCGGGGAACTGACGGCAGAGCTACCGGCGGTGCTACTGGGCGCGGAATTGGAAGGCGTGCTGACCACGTTCCAGACCGTGCGGCTCGACCAAGCAGCCGAGGACGCGCGCGAAACGCTTGCCGTCGCCTTGAGTCGACCGGTGGAAACCTTTAATCCGGGAGCGGCGGCACTAGCGGCTTCGGAGGGGGAGGCGGGCGACCTGTCCCCGTCGCATTGGCGGACGGAGCGGCTGCGGGGTGAACGGATGGCGCGGCTGCGTCAACGGGTACTCCTAGGTGCGGCGATTTACGGCGTGATGCTGGTCCTGGCCTTCCTGTGGCTGGGGGTGCTCAAGTTTCAGGTCAGCCGACTCGATTCAAAGCTGGCTGCCATCCGTCCGGTTGCCGCCGAAGCACAGGCCGCCGACGCCCATTGGAGAACGCTGGCCCCGGCCATTCAGCCGCCGCGCTACCTCGTGGAAGCCGCGCAGCAAATTTACGACTGCCTGCCGCCGGGCGACACCGTGCGTTGGACAGCCATCGACTTTACCCCGCGCAGCATCGCCTTGCAGGGCGAGGCGCCGTCCGCGTCGGAAGCCGTGGATTTTACCGACAAGCTCAAGGTGAACCCGGCGTTGAGAGCTTACCATCTGGAGGCCGAGCCGCCGACTTCCCTGCCGAGTGGGCGTGTGGTTTTTCGGATCAAGGGCAGCCTGCCCTAGTTTTTGCCATGCGTTTCCAACCGCCATCGTTCGGATTTTACCAGCGGATGTCCGCGCGCGAACGGTTGCTGAGTCTGGTTGTCGGGGGTGCCGCGCTGTTCATCGCCAACCTCGCGGCGATCTCGATCCTGTTGCATTCCTCGCGGGACCTGCGCGGGCAAATCGCCGAGAAGTCGCAGGATTTGCACATCCAGAACCTGTACGCGCAGGAACAACCGATGTGGAAACAGCGCACGGACTGGCTCAAGGGAAAACAACCGGTCCTGGTGAACTACAACCGCGCCGGAGCCGATTTGCTCGGCGAAGTCCAGAAAGCGGCGCAAAGCAACCGGGTCAACATCAACACTTTTCAGATCACGCCGCTCCCGCCCGCCGTGGCCGGAGAACGGGCGACGAAACCCGAATACCAGTCGGTCTCATTGTCGGTCGAGACGCAGAGCGATTGGGACGCACTGGTGCAGTTCTTCGTCTCCCTGCAACGGCCCGAGGCGTTTCTCGTGTTCGAAAGAGCCACGTTGCGCAGCGACCAGAATGATCCGTCGCGGATGAAGGGGTCGTTCTTGATTGCGAAATGGTACGCGCCCGGCCCGAAATAGATTAACTTCCTCCTTCGTCATGCTTTTTCATATTCCCAGCCGGAAGCTGATTCATTGTTGGGTCTGTTCATCATTGATCCTGGCAGCGGGTGGTCCGGCGAAAGCGGACGACGTTTTGCCGAAGGCACCGCCCGCGTCGAAGTACGCGAAGATGGCGAGCCATTCGCCTTTTGCGCCGCCGACCGCGCCGGTGGCCGCGCCAGTCGGGACACCCCCACCAATTGCGCCGGGGTGGGCGGATAGCCTGACGGCGACGATGATCATGCAGGACGGCGCAAACTACTTGGTGACGGTCATCGACGCACAGAATGCGCAAAAGCACCTGTACCTGACCGCCGAGCCGGAACACGAGACGCAGATCGCGGTGGCCAGCGTCAAATGGGGCGCAAACCGCGAAGACCCGCCCGCCATCACGCTGCGCAAGGGCAAGGAATTCGCGCAGGTGCGGTACGAGGCGAACGCGACGCCCGGTGGCACGAAACCGCCCGGCGGTGTGTTGCCGATTCCCGGCGGGGTCAGGAACCCGCCGCCGGGCCTACCTGGCGCCCAGCCCTTCCACTCGCCGCTCCAGGCGAACAACGTCGTGCCGGGGAACCAGGCGCCTCCCGGCAGCGTGCTGCGCCGCCCGGTGATCCGTTCCGGACCGGCGATAGCCCCTCCTCCACTCCGGCCCGGTGCCAATGCGCCGACCGCCGGGGTCCGCCCGAACCCGGCGGCAGATGACGACGACGACGATTAGTGCAGTTGCCGGTCGTCCGTCGTCACGTCGCGGATAGCGGTTCACGCTCGCCGGACGTGGAGGGATCAGCCTGGAATCTGGTCGCTGCCGCCCCGAGCACGCTTCATTTGCCTTGCTCAATCAGCGAGATGTCGTCGAAATAGATGACGTTGGAGAGGTTGTTGGCCCAGAACTCGATGTCTAGGCTGCCCGAGGCTTGCGGCTGGTCCTTTAAATTCGCGCTTTTGTAGCGGGGGGTGATGATGCCGGTCACAAAGGTCCAATCGGACCCGGCTTCAAAGTTGTGGCCTTCATGGATGGATTCATCCGTAAAGGCATCGTGATTTTTTAATTCGCCGCGCTCGCCGCGCTCGATCTTCACCGTGCTCGGCACCCCGGTGAAGCGGCTCGTGAAACTATAGTGCAGGTCCCGCATGCCGGAGTTCTTCACCTTAAAACTTAACTGATAGGTCTTGTTCTGGTCGAGATTGAGACGGCCCGAGGAAAGGGTGAAATGTTTGACCGCGCCGGGGATTCCCTCCGGCGGGAAGGGAAAAGTCTCGCCGGAGACCGGCCAGTAACCGGCTTTCAGGCAGTGGCTGCCCTCCGGCGGCTTGGCGGCGGGATCGTCAGCGGCATCGACCACCGTAAAATACGCGAGCGCGTTGCCGTAGACCGAAGAGGTGTTCGTCGTCCAGTTTTTCGGCAGTTTGACGTTTTTACCCAGACGGTCCTCGCCCTTGATGTCTTGCAGCGGCCCGAAGGAGGGTTGTCCCTTGGTGCCGGTGTTCAGCGCGACGGCGATGTGGCCGTTGGGAAGACCGACGATGAGATCGAAAAGGCCGTCGCCGTTAAAGTCGGCAGCGTACGGAGCGACGAGGCCGGACAGTTTGGTTTTGCCGCCGAAGCTGAGCTTCGAGACGCGTTTGAATTCCGGGTTCACGTTACCCTTGCCCGGGTTGAGGTAGACGCCGATCTCGCCGCTGCGGTCGGCGACGAGGAGGTCCGGGTTGCCGTCGCCGTCGTAGTCCACCACGGCGGGCATGAGGTGTTCGCGCCCGTCACCGAAGGCGATCCGGGTGTGCCTAGCGTCGGTGAACTTGGGCAGGTCGCCCGCGCCGGTGTTTTCGAGGAGATGAATGGCATCGGCGGAGTAGGTGCCCTCGCCGGTGACGAGGTCCACGTGACCATTGCCGTTCCAATCGGCAGCAGCGGGGGAGAGCAGATTGGCCCAGAAGTGGTTCTTTTCGCTCGTGGAAATCCGCGCTCCCTCCGGGCCTTTGGAGGGCTGGCGGAAGACCGGCTGCTTGGCGGTGCCGGAGTTGGGGATGAAGAGCAGTTCGCCGTAATAATTGCCGATGAGGAAATCCAGCACGCCGGTGTGCCGCCAATCGGCCAAGGCAAAACGCGGACAAAAACGCCAGTAGTCCTGGGCCGCGAAATCGGACCAGACGTGCTCGCGCGGGCGAAAGGTCGTGGATACATAGAACGGCAGGATTTCGCCGGTCGTGAAATGCGGCGCGGTGGGGGTGCCGTTGTTCGGGTAGAAGCGGAAGTAGCCGGTCGGATCGGCGGTGATGAGGTCGGGCTTGCCGTCGCCGTTGAGATCGACGAAGGCCACGGACGGGGGCATCGGGATGCCTTCGTAATTCTTGTTTTCGGACAAGCCGTGCGCGCTGAAGCGGAACCCGCTCAGGAAGCCGCCGCTATCGACGCCGTCCCAGAGGTTGTCCTCGACGGTCGTCGGGTCCTCGAAGCCGCCGTTCGGGATGACGTTTTCTCCGGCGGCGCGCGCCCGGTGCGGGACGAAAAGGCAGAACCAAACCGAAAGCAGCAACCGCAGGGGCCAACCGGCAAGAAGCTGGCGTCGCCGGTGGAGGGAAACCGGGGAGGGGACTCGCATGAAACGCAGTATAAAGGCCGGGAAGCTAGAAGGCAAAGACCGAGCGCGGCGAGATTTATTCCTTCAACCAGACGTATTTATAAGGATGGGAATCAAGCCGGTTGGAGGACCAGCCTTGGACGCTGGGGGAAAGCAGGTAAACGCGGGTCCAGAAATACAGCGGGATTAATGGAGCTTCGTTCAGAAGGATGCCCTCGGCACGCTGGAGCGATTCCAGACGCGCGGCGGGATCGGCGGTGCGGGCGGCCTCGTCGAGCGCGCCGTCATAAGCGGCGTTGGCCCAGCCATGCTGGTTGATGGGGCTGCCGCCGACGAGGAGTTCCAGGAAACCGGTCGGGTCCAGGTAGGTGGTGGTCCAGCCGCCCTCGAAAATCTGGTAGTCCTGCTGCGTGCGCCGGTTGAGGTAGACTTTCCATTCCTGGTTGGCGAGGACAGCGTTCACGCCCAGGTCCGTTTTCCACATCTGCTGGATGGCTTCGGCGATGACGCGGTTGGCCTCGGACGTGTTGTAGAGGATTTCGACCGGCGGCATCCCGTGACCGCCGGGATAACCGGCTTCGGCGAGCAGGGCACGGGCGGCGGCGGGATCGTGCGGCAGACTGGCGCAGGCGGTGTAGCCGCCGGTGTCGGGCGGGACGAGACTGGTGGCCGCGTGTTCGCCGCCGCGCGTGAGGTTTTTGACGATGGCTTCGCGGTCGATAGCGAGGCCGAGCGCGCGGCGGACCTTCGGGTTGTTGAGCACGGGTTTCTGGCAGTTGACGCCGAGGTACTGGGTGCGGGCGTAGGGGTCCAAGCGGACGACGCCGGGTTGGTCGCGGCGGTAGGAATCGACCTTCGAGAAGGGGAGGCCGTAGGTTTTGTGCAGTTGACCGGCGCGGAAGGCGCGTTCCTCGGTGTCGAGGCTGTCGTAGGGATAGAAGCGGATTTCGTTGAGACGCACGGTGGCGGCGTCCCAATAGTGAGGATTTTTGCGGACGGTGATGACTTTGTTGACGGTCCACTCCTGCAAGGTAAACGGGCCGTTGCCGACAAAGTGCTCGGGGCGGGTCCAGTTCGTGCCGCGCCGGAGCGCGCCGCCCGCGGCTTCGACGGTCGCGCGGTGGACGGGATAGAGCCGGGCGCGCAGGAGGTCGAGAAAGTAAGGCGTGGGGTTGTCGAGCGTGATTTCAAGGGTGGCGTCGTCCAGAGCGCGGATGCCGACCTGGGAGAAGTCTTTGAGGTCGCCCTTGTTGAAGGCGCGGGCGTTCTTGATGACGAACAGGTAGAAGGAAAACTCCGAGGCGAGTTCGGGGCTGAGGATGCGATGGCAGGACCAGACGAAATCCCCGGCGGTGACCGGATCGCCATTGCTCCATTTCCCATCCGGTTGGAGATGGAACGTGTAGACGCGTTTATCGGGGGAAATGTCCCAGCTTCTGGCCGCGCCGGGGACCGGATGAAGATCGACCGGGTCGGCATCGACGAGGCCCTCGAAGAGTGCTTCGATGAGGGAGAATTCCTTGGTGCCGGTGACGACCTGCGGATCGAGGTCGGAGGGTTCTGCGCCGTTGCCGAGGTGGAGAATCTGGGTGCGGTTGCCAGCGGTGACGTTGGTCTCGCCCCGGCGGCAACCGGCGGCGAGGGCGACGAGGCAAAACAGAAGAGCGCAGGCGGCGAGCGGGCGGCGGGAGCGTGGCGTCACGCCCGTGATGATGGACCGGCTTGGATGGCGTGCAAACGGCAAATTGCGCGGCGGGTTCTTTTGTTACTTGCTGCCGTTGAAGGTCAGGTACGTGTAACCTTGCAGGCACTTCTCGTAGTTCGCCAGCAAACGCATCGCCTCGTTGGGTTTGATGCGGTCGCTCTTGATGGCGGCGTCGATCTGCGCTTTCATCAGACGCGCCAGTTCGGGCTGCTGCCATTGGGTCAACGCGAGCACCTGCGCCATCGTGCTGCCTTCGATGATCTCCTCGATGTAGTAGCCGTTGTCCTCATCTTCGTCGAGGAAGACATGGGCCTCGGTGACGCGCCCGAAAAGGTTGTGCAAATCGCCCATGATGTCCTGGTACGCGCCGACCAGAAACAGGCCGAGGTAGTACGGCTCGCCGGGGTTGAGCGCGTGCAGGGGAAGGGTGTCCTTCACGTCCTGGAGGTCGATGAACTTGTTGATCTTGCCGTCGGAATCGCAGGTGATGTCTGCGAGCGTGGCGTTGCGTTCCGGCGACTCGTTGAGCCGGTGGATGGGCATGATCGGGAAAAGCTGGCCGAGCGCCCAGTGATCGAGCAGCGATTGAAACACCGAGAAGTTGCAGAAATACTGGTCGGCCAGCACAATGGATAAGTCGCGCACCTCCTCGGGGATGTAACGCATCCCTTCGTGGAAGCGAACCACGTTGCGGGCAATCTGCCAGTAGATGCCTTCCACTTTGGCCTTGGTTTCGAGGTCGAGGAGGCCGAGGTCGAACATGGCCTGCGACTGCTCCTTGTACTGCTGGGCGTCGTGGAGACCTTCCAGGCGGTTTTCACGGCTGAGGCCTTTGAGGGTTTCGGAAATGTCCTGAACGAGCTTGGTGTCTTTATCGGAAACGTCGATGCCGTTGGCACCGTCTTTTTCGATGGTGCCGAACGCCTCGATGACCAGCATCGAGTGGTGGGCGACGAGGGCGCGACCACTCTCGCTGACGATGATGGGATGCGCGACCTTTTCGGAGTCGCAGACTTCCATGATGTTATAGACGATGTCGCGGGCGTACTCCTGGAGCGTGTAGTTCGTGGACGAATCGAAGGCGGTGCGCGAGCCGTCGTAATCGACGCCCAGGCCGCCGCCGACATCCATGTATTCGAGGTCGTGACCCATCTTGGCCAGCTTGGCGTAGAAACGCGCGGCCTCGCGGACGGCGCGCTTGATCGTGCCGATGTCGGGCACTTGCGAGCCGACGTGGAAATGCACGAGCTTGAGGCAATGAGCGAGGTTGTTCTCCTTGAGGTAGTTGCTGCCCGCGACGAGTTCCGCCGTGGACAGGCCGAACTTGGCGTTCTCGCCGCCGCTCGTGGCCCATTTGCCCGCGCCGCGCGTGTTCAGGCGCACGCGGAAACCGACAAGCGGCTCGACGTTCATCTCGCGCGAGATTTCCACGATCTGACGCAACTCCTCGATCTTCTCGATGACGAGGATGATGCGCTTGCCGAGCTTGCGGCCAAGGAGGGCGTTCTGGATGTAGATGCCGTCCTTGTAGCCGTTGCAAATGACGACGCTTTCCAGGTCGCGGTGGACAGCCAGCGCGGCGAAAAGTTCCGGCTTGCTGCCGCACTCCAGGCCGAAGTGGAATTCGTTGCCCGCGTCGAGGATTTCTTCCACGACCTCGCGGAGCTGGTTGACCTTGATGGGGAACACGCCGCGATACGGCTTCTGGTAGCCGGACTCCGCGATGGCGCTGGCGAAGGCCTTGCAGATCGTCTGCACCCGGTGGCGAAGGAGGTCTTGAAAACGGATGACCAGCGGGAAGCCGAGACCCTGTTCGCGCGCTTCGTTGACGACCGCCATCACGTCGATGGCCGCGCCCTGGTTCATCAGGGGCGTGACCTGCGCGTTGCCCTGCGGATTGATCGAGAAATAACCCGCGCCCCAACGGTCGATGTTGTAAGCGGAAGTGGCGGAGGGAATGTCCCAGTCAATACCCGGTTTAATCATTGAGTCGCGCACGTTAAAGCCCACCGTTCGGTTTGCAATCGGCGGAATGTAAAAAATCCGTGCGGTTTTGTCGGGATCGGGCAAACCCTGAGATGTTGAGCCGCCGATGCTGGGGGTTGATCCCGCCGTTGGTATCCTGTACAAGTTGGCCCCGTGGCCCTCCCACCCTCTGATACAGCTTCCAAATCTGACCGCCCGCCGCGCCGCTGGTCGTGGTGGAAGCGCATCCTGGCGGGGGTGGGGATTCTGTTGCTCGTGCTGGTGGTGTTCTATCAACCCATTATTGTGTTGGTAGTGAAGATGCTCGCGCCCGGGCTGGCGGCGAAGCAAGGGCTGAAGCTCAACGATTTCCAACTGGGCGGCACGATTTTCACCAGTCTGCGGGTGGAGAATTTACGGGTGTCGCCGACCCGGCCCGGACCCGTCGAGAAGGCGAACGTCGGAAAGCTGGAGCTGCATTATAGTCTGCTCAAGTTGATTCGGGGCGGGCTGAACGCGGATTTTATCGAGAGCTTGACCTTGCACGACGCGGACGTGGTTTACGACCCGAGCAAGTCGCCGCCGTCGAAACCGAAAAAGAAGGAGCCGTTTTCGCTGCCGCCGCTGCCGCTGCCCGACCGGATCAGCGTGCGGAACGTGAGTTTTCTGATGCGTCCCGACACGCCGGAAGGCGCGCGGGCTTCGGGGCAGGCGGCGGCGGCCTCGGCGTACGTGCCCGCCCCGGCGGCTCCGGCGGTGGCCGGGGTGACCACGGCGACGGCCAGCCAGGGGTTGCTCGTGAGCGCGTTGACCCTCGAACTCGACCCGGAGCGCGCCGGAGAATTCAAGGTGGCGGAGTTGCGCATTCCCGGCGGGCCGGACCTGACGAATATCCACGGCCTGACGAGCTACCGGCAACGCGACCTGCAAGTGACCGATCTGACGCTCGCGCCGGATATTCATTTCCGCAGCCTGAACATCGACGGCTCCAAACTGGAGCAACAGCTCTTGGCGGTTTCGTTCGATGCCGATTTGTTCAAGGGTCGGGCGGGTGCCGCGATCCATACCAAGGGGATCAGCACGCCGCCCGAGGCCAGCGTGCAAATTGACATCGCGGGATTGTCGCTGCCCTCGGTGAAGGATTTTCTCAGGCTCGACACGCCGATTGAGGGGACGCTCGACAACCTCGCGGTGCGTTTCGACGGTAACACCAACCAGCCGAAAAGCTGGACCGGCAAAGTGGAAGCGCGCCTCGGTCATCCATCGTTCGGCGGCACGGCGTTGGACTCGACCGGATTGCGAGTGACATTCCGCAACGGCGTGGTGCAACTCGAAGAAGCGGGCGGTTCGCAAGGAGAGAACAAGGTCGCCTTGAACGCCAACCTCACCTTGGCCGAAAAGATGACCGATCTGCCTCGCTCGACGGGCCACGGCACGCTGGAGATTAACGCGCCTGATTTCACGAAACTGCCGGTCAAGCTGCCGATGGAAATCGACGGCGGCTTACATGCGGGTGGTGACTTCACCCTCGCGGACGGGAAATTGAGCACGACCCTCAAGGGGCATGTGCATGCGTTGGCCATCCCGGCGCAACGGCTCAACGTGGCGGGGATGGATTTCGCGTTCGACACGGCGAAGGTGCTGCCAGCGGACGCCACGGCGGCACCCACCGCTCCCGGCGCGCCACCACCGCCGCACCTGCCGTTTTACGACAAACTGCAAACGCGCGTCGCCGCCGTGGTCGAGCAGGTGCGCTACGCCGATTACGCCGTGGATGGGTTGAAGCTCACGGTGACGACCGATCAGGATAAAGTGAAGCTCGAACAGATCGAGATCACGCGCGGCAAGAATGTCGTCAACGTCGATGGCACTTATCTGATTCCCGAGGATTTCTCCGCGTGGCAGAAACAACCGCTTGACGTGCGTCTCAACGTCGCCATCCCGGATTTGAACGGGTTCGCCGCCGACCCGAAAGCGCCCGCGCTCCCGTTGCAGGGACGGCTCAACGCCAGCGGCAGCGTGCAGGGGCGAAACGGCGTATACGGCGGCGGGTTCGATTTGCAGGCGCGCGACGTGCAGACCAAAGGCGCGACCGTCCGCTCCGCCGACGTGCAAATCGCGCTGGAGAATAACCATGCAACGGTCCGCACCGGACACATCGTTTTCGACGACAAGAACGTGATCGACCTGAGCGGCAACGGGTCGTTGCAAGCACCGTTCCCGTTCGATGCCGGACTGAGCGTGGACCTCGCGGACCTCGCGCGGTTCAACGACACGCTCGCTGCGAACGGTGTCAACAAGCCGCTGGCCGGGTCGCTGAAAATTGTGGCGAAAGGGGGCGGACATCTCAACACCGCCCCGGACGCAAACGATCAAAAGATTGACGGTTCGCTGACGATCACCGGACGCGACCTCGCGGCGCAGGGCATCAAGATCGCCAGCGTGGATACGCAGGTCGACGTGGCTGACAACCGCGCCGTCATCAAAACGGGGCAGGTGCGTTTTGACCCGAAGACGGGCCTGGACTTCAGCGGGCAGGCCGACCTGGCCGCGCCGCACGCTTACGAGGGCAAGATCACCGGAGACGTGCCCGACCTCGGCGTGTTTACCTCGCTGCTGCAATCGCCGGAAGTGAAGGAAAAGGTAGGCGGGTCCATCCATCTTGATGGTCAGGCGAAGGGACGCCTCGCTTCCAAACCGGACGCGAACGATCAGGAACTCAGCGGCACGCTCAACCTCACCGCCCGTGATCTCCAAGCCAAAGGCGCGAAACTCGAACGGGCCGACGTGCAGATCGTCGCGGCCAACGATCAGGCGCTCATCAAGACGTTCCAGATTCATTACAACGACAAGAACACCATCGACGTGACCGGACAGGCGGGCCTCAAGGCACCGTATGCCTACCAGGCAAATCTGAACGTCAACTTGCAGGACCTCGGGGCGTTTTCGCCTTTGCTCCGCTCGCCGGAAGGCCGTCAAAACGCCAAGGCCGCCAAGATCGAAGCCGCCGCCGGGGCAACCACCCCGCCGCTGCACGAACTCAATGGCCCGCCGGGCCACAACCAGCCGTCAAAGACCACGCTGGTCACCAAGACCAAGACGCGTTCCGGTCCCGTGACGGTGGCGGTCAAAGGCGCGCCCACCGCCCCGGGGACGGCGGAGTACGTTACCCCGAGCACCCCAAAGCTGGGTGGCTCTTTGCAAGTGCAGTGGCAGGCGCAAGGCGATTTCGCCAAAGCGCCGGAAGGACCGAAATATTCGGGCGGCGGCAAGATCGTGGCGCACCAGGTCGAGTTCAATACGGTCGGACCGCTGGAAGCCGACATCGAGGGCAAATATTCGCAACAGGTCATCGATTTCCCGACGCTGTTCGTGGCTTCCAACGGGCTGGAATTCCGCAGCGTGATCGCGCTCAAGGACGCGCTGGCCCGCGTCGATAAAATCTCGCTCAAGCAAGGGCCGACGGAACTGCTCGCCGGTTACATCCAGATCCCGCTCGACCTGAGCAAACTCTCCGCGCCGGAAGGGCCGGTCGCTGATGTGGATAAGATCGACGTGAACATCGCGTCCAAGCCGCTGCCGCTCGAAACGCTCTTCGGCAGCGTGGACAAGACCGCCAAGGCCGCGCCGCCGGTGCGCGGCACCGTGCAGCTCCAGATCGACGCCCACGGCAGCCTCTCGAAGATCGTCGCCGACGTGAAAGTGGCCGCGCGGGGCATTCGCGGCACGGAAATCCCGAAGGTAAAGCCGGTGGACGCCGACCTCGCGCTCACGCTGCACGACAACCGGCTCGACCTCGACACCAGCGTGCGCCAGCCTCAGATCCAGCCGCTGACGATCAAAGGCAACCTGCCGGTGGACCTGCGCGCCATCGCCCAGAACAAGCAGCTCGACCCGAAATCGCCCGTGACGCTGAACATCAACCTGCCGCGCGCCGACCTGGGTTTCCTGGCGGGCGCGACCAAGGCGATCCGGTTCATCCAGGGCACGGCGGCGGCGGATGTCCGGGTGGGCGGCACCATCGAAAAACCGACGCTGGCCGGGTCGGCGGAACTCGACATCGCGGCGGCGCGGGCGGATAGCATCACGGTGCCGTCCATCCGGGATTTCGCGGCGCGGCTGGCCTTCACGGAAAAGGAACTGCGCATCGACCGTTTCGCGGGCGAGATCGGCGGCGGCAAGCTCAACGTGGGCGGGCGCGTCACCTTCGCCAAGCTGAGCGAGCCGGTGCTTGATATCACCGCCAGCGCGCGCAACGTGCTCGCTGTGCGCGACGACAACATCACCGTGCGCGTCAACGCGGACGCCAAGGTCGCCGGTCCGCTGGCCACGGCGAGCGTCACCGGCACGGTCGGCCTGACGAAGAGCCGCTATCTGAAGGACATCGACATCGTGCCGATCAACCTGCCGGGAAAACCCGCGCCCGCGCCCCCAGCGGCGGCGGCTTCCAGCGCCCCGGCTTCCTTCGGCGCGAGTTCGCCGCCCGTGAGCAACTGGAATCTCAACGTGAACATCCGCACGGACGATCCCTTTTTCGTGCGGGGCAACCTGGCCAACGGCACCGCGCTCGTCGATCTGCACCTCAAGGGCACCGGCGGAAAACCGCTCCTCGACGGCAACGTCAACCTCCAGAACCTCGTGGCCTCGCTGCCGTTCAGCACCTTGGAAATCAGCGACGGCAACATCCTCTTCACCCCAGACCAACCGCTCAATCCCGCGCTGAATCTGACCGGCACCTCCACCATCCGCAATTACCTCGTGACCGTGTTCATCACCGGGCGCGCCAACGATCCCAAGGTCACGTTCGCAAGTGACCCGCCGCTGGCGCAGGAACAGATCGTTTCCCTGCTCGCCACCGGCGCGACCACCGACGAACTCGCCGGGAGCGGCCAGGCGCTCGCGGGCAAAGCGACCTTGCTCGTCTTGCAGGACCTGTACCGCCGCACGTTCAAATCCAAGCACACGAGCGTTAACGCCGCGCCGCAGTCCACGCTGTCTGACCGGCTGAACCTCAACGTCGGCGACACGGACCCCGCAACAGGTAAGCAACAGGTCGGCGCGTCCTACAAGATCACCGATCAGGTGCAGTTCATCGCCGACCTGGGCATCCAGGGCGACCTGCGCGGACGCGTTAAGTACCTGATCCGCTTCCGATGAAATCTTTCCTTCGTCAATGCGCGCCGACCTTGGCGCGGTGGACGGCGCTCACGGCGCTGGGATTGCTGCTCGCGTCCTGCCAGCTTTTCCACCCCCGGCATCAGGAAGGCGCGGCGACCTCGACCCAAACGGGCGATGTGACGGTGGATTTCGTCGGCGTGACCGGCTTCACGGAAGCCGACCTGCGCGACGCGCTTTTCGACCCGCTCGACTCCATCAAGCACGATGGGCTCAACGATGCCACGGCGGACGATGCGGCGTTTTTTCTCGAATTGTTCTACCGCAAGAGCGGCTACGCGTTCGTCAGCTCGAATTACACGATTGTCGACAGCAAACACCTGCAACTCAAAGTGGAGGAAGGCCCGCTGGTCGTGCTCGGCGACATCCGTTTCCTCGGCAACGACCACTTCAAGGACCCCGCGAATTTTCAGCAGTACATCATCGGCCAGACACGCGAACGCTTCCCCGCCTCGCGCAAGGATTTGCCTTACGTCGATGCCGACGTGCAAAAGGGCACCGACCTCGTGCAGCGGTTCTACCTTTCGCAGGGTTATCTCGAAGCCCGGATCGGAGAACCAACGGTGACCTACGTCAACAACCGCACGCGCGCCAACCTGACGATCCCCATCATCGAAGGGCGCGCCTATCGGTTCGGCGAGGTCAAACTCCAAGGGCTACTGGTCTTCCCGGAAAAGGTAGTGCGCGGTCTAATCGCCGACCAGATTCCGCTGCCTTACACCCGTCCGAGGGTCGATGCGATGCAGCGCAAGCTGGAGGACTTCTACAAGAAGAAAGGGTATTTCACCGCCACGGTAACGGCGAACAGCGACCCGACCACCGCCGGCCCGGATGACCGGGTGCCGACCACTTACCTCATCACGCCGGGACCGCTCTACCACTTCGACGGCGTGCGCATCGTTGGCACGGACCGGCTCAAACCCGAATACCTGCGCAACCGCTTCCGTCCCCTCTCGGGCAAAGTCTACGACCCCAAGGCTCTCGACGACATCTACCAGTTGATGATCCGCACCGGCCTCTTCGCGCAACTGAAAGTCGATCCGGTGCCGCAAACCGACGACACCCTGCGCCTGGACATCGGCGTGAAGGAAGCCAAGGCGCGCGAACTGGGTTTTTCGCTCGGCTACGGGACGTTCGAGGGTCCCATCTTCGGAGTCGATGTCCGTGACCGCGATTTTATGGGCACCGGAAGGCCCATCTCGTTTGAATTCGATTATTCCACGCGGACGGTGAGCGGCGAATTGCTCTACGTCGATTCGCACCTGTTCGAGACGGACAACGAACTGCGCCTGCGTGCCAATGTGTTGACGCGCGACCTGACCAACTATGCGAAGCAGGAAGTCGACGCCATGGCCGACCTGAGCCGCTCGTTGACGAAGCATCTGAAAGTGAGCGTGTTCGCAGAGGCAGCCGACGTCAAAATCACGGAGAACGCCGTGCAAAACTTTCAGCTCGGCCTGTCCAAATACACGGTGGATACCATCGGCGGCACCGCCAGCCTGGACCTGCGGGACAACCCGGTCACGCCCACCAAGGGGTTGATTATCGGCGCGACGGGCGACGTAGCGTCAAAGTCATTTGGAGGCGATTTGAACTACGTCCGCGCCACGGGGCGGGTGACCTATTTCGTGCCGGTGACGAAGAAAACGCTTTTCGTCGTGGGACTGCGGGCGGGGGTGATCCAGCCGTTCGGGGCCACGGCGGGTTCGGTTTACCAGAACACGGATGACGATCCGAAAACTCCGCCGGAAAAGGTCGGCCAGATCCTGCCCATCGACGAGCGTTTTTTCCTGGGCGGCAGCACCAGCGTGCGCAGTTTTCCGGAGCGGACGCTCGGGCCGTATGATCCGCGCTCCAAGCAGCCCATCGGCGGCG
>CAXSED010000015.1:3918-55580 GCA_964236475.1 uncultured Chthoniobacterales bacterium | reverse complement strand
GGCTCCAAACTACCCTTCCCTCCGTGCATTTTTACTTAACTGAAGATCAATAGGCGGCTAGCTTCCACGTCTCCATGAGGATCGACTTTCACAGGACAGCAGCGTTGGCAGCACTCTGCTGTTTTTCTGTTGGCTGCGTCGGCTACCCCAACCGCGTGGAGGCCAGGACCACCTCCCGTTCAGACTTTCTGGCAGCACTTGCCTCCCAGCCCATGTTCCAGTGGGAGTACGCCGGTTCAGATACCGACTTCCATTATTTTGTCCAGTGGCGCGTCGGAGATGTTCTCCTGCCCCTACCCGTCCGTTCTTATCTGTCCGCGTACAAGGTCCCGAAAGATCAGGCGTCCGTTGAGCCCGAGATGCCGCGCAGTACTCACATGCGGGACTGGAGGGCATGTTCCTACCGCACGACGCCACACGGAGTCGTGTTCACCGACATCCATCCCCAGTGACCCGCCGCCTAACCACGCGCTCCAGCGAACAGAGGCTGGCGGTCAACCCTCTCCTGTTGGTCTACCTTGACTTGGCCAGCCTCTGTCGCTGAGCTTGGATTCGTTAGGCTCCAGAACTCCCATGATCATTCGTGCTTTCCTCATCCTACTCGTCCTTACTGCCTGCGAGCTTCCGCTTCATGGCGCGACCACCCGCGAAGAACTCGTATCCGAAGTGAACGCGGCTCTGGACGCTCACGACAAAGTCGCTTTTGAAAAGTGTTTCAACCATGTTGGTGCCACTGAGGATTTTCAGCGTGCCCTCACCGAAATCGAAGAGCAGATCTTCTCCTTGCCTACCCATTACGTGTACGCGAAAGATCGAATCGACCAGGGAAGGATGCATTTCGCCAAAGAAGGCAAGAATTACACCCTCAACGGAGAATGGTTGTTCGACATTGGCATCTACATCTCCAAGCCACCCAGTCCAAAAGGCTACGTTTTACCCGCAGGCATGGCGGACGGGAAATGCCAGTTACTCATCACCACCGAAGACAAGCCCCAAGCGTAGCATCAACTTTGTAGTGCAACATTGAAGCACGCTTTGGGAGTTTGGTAGGCATGTCTTTTTCTGGGTCTGGTGTTGAGGATGTTGGCGATGGCGTCGCAGCGACTCTGGGTGAGTGCAGCCAGGCTGGTGCCCTTGGGCAGGTATTGGCGCAACAGTCCGTTGGTGTTTTCGTTGGTGCCGCGCTCCCAGGAGTGGTGCGGCGTGGCGAAGTAGAACGGCACGCCCGTCACCTCTTCGAGCGAGCGATAGTCATGGAACTCGGTGCCGTTGTCGGCGGTGATCGTGCGGAAGCAAGCGGGGTGGCGGCACATCAGCGCGAAGGTGGCCCGGTTGAGTTCGGCCGTGGTACGAGCGCGCATCTTGCCCACGAGCAGGTAGCCGCTTTGGCGTTCGACCAGGGTGACCACGCACGCGCGGGTCGTCCCCATGACCGTGTCGATCTCCCAGTGACCCGCCTCTTGCCGATTTTCCACTGCCGCCGGCCGCTCGCTGATGTGCCGCTTGCCCGCCAGTCGGCCCCGGCTGTCGTAGCGGCCGTACCTTTTACGGCGCTGCTTGCGCGCTCCGCGCATCTGCACCTGCAAGCTGCCGCCCCGGCGCAGGTCGCGCCACACGTGCCGGTAGATCGTCTCATGGCTGATGGAGAACTTGCCCTGCGCTCGCAGGTGACCGGCCACTTGTTCAGGACTCCATTGCTGGCGTAAGAGCCCTTCGACCCGTCCCATCTCTGCGTGGCCAAACTGTTGGTTACGCCGGGAGCGTTTGCGCCGGGCCACGGCACGTTCTTGGGCGCGGGCACTGCGGTAGCCGCCGTCGTAGGGGGCGCGGTTGCGTTTGACTTCCCGCCAGACGCTGGTGCGGTGCCGTCCGAGGATCTGGGCGATCCGGGGCAGGCTAAAGTTCTGGTAGCGCAACGTGGCAATCTGCACGCGCTCATCGGCGCTGAGCTGGCGGTAACGGTTCATCGCCACCTCTCCTCCACCGCCCACGCTTGGCAAACTAGCGGCGTTGCGGTTACTTTGTGAATTCGCGAAGCCTAACAAGGCGCTGCAGCGAACGGCGGGGTGACGTCGGTGCCGAGTTCCTTGCTTTTTCTCCCGCCGTCGCTGAGCTTGGGCGTTAGGCCCTGAGTCTCTCGCGTAGGGGCTTTCCGATGGCGAGCGTGTTCCCGTTCGCTGTGCCAGCAGGTTCGACTTTCGGGTCCGTCCGTTCCTCCGTTCACGCCTTCCCGGCGGCAGCGCCCATCATTCCCCCGCCGGGGTCGCCGTCTGTCCACGTTCGGTCCGCTCTGTAGGCGCGGGCCTAACCACGCGCTCCAGCGAACGTCCCCTGGACGCGCGGCTTTTCTTTCTTGCGCCGCTTGGGGCCGTCGCTGAGCTTGAGTTCGTTAGGCCTTAGCAACTCTCCATCAAAACAACATTATGACCATCCAATCCAGTAACGCGCGTTCTGTGTTCGCCCATCCCTCCATCGCCGACGGCTATCTTGCCGCCATCATGCTGTTGGGCCTGCCGCTTTGGGTTTACTTTCTCGGTGAGTTGGCAGCTACCTTCGTCAACCCAGTCGACCGCTTCCCGGTTGAAGCCATCACGGCAGCAATGCTCTATGCGGTAGCGGTGCATCTATCTCTTTCCGCGTGGCATAAGCCGGGCGTAGGTTCGCGTTTGGCCAGCGCCTTCAGCTTGGTCATTGCCCTGCTGCTTCCCTTATTTTTGCGCACACTTCTGGCCTAACCACGCGCTGCAGCGGACGGCCACCGGCGATTGACTTTCTCGCGCATCCCATGCTCGCTTTCGCCGGTGGCCGCCGCTGAGCTGGGTCCGTTAGGCCCTTGCATTCACCTTCTCTCACCCTCACAATCAGTGCCTCTATGCACTCATTACCTCTACTCGCCGATGGCAGCATCCTTGGACCAGACATGCTTATCGTTTTCAGCGTGCTGGTTGTCCTTGCCCTTGGGATCTGGGTGATGACACGCCTACTGACACGCCGGGGCGGTGCAGGCGACAGCACAAAGCCGCCAACCGGCCCAGCCTAACCACGCGCTCCAGCGAACGGCTCATGGCGGTCGGCATTTCTCTGTGTTCCACATCCACCGCGCCATGAGCCGTCGCTGAGCTTGAATCCGTTAGGCTCGACAGATTACGCTTGTTCGCCACGCGCCCTTTGGGCACGATTACCACGCGAGCCACAATTTTTATGCGCCATAAAATCACCTTCGGGCCTCTGCAACTGTCTGTGGCACTTCTGAAGCGGCCATCCACCGGAGTGGAGTTAGTCAGTTTGAGTGTGATGGTGGTCACACCGTACTCGTCGTCCCTCGTTGAGGACCTGCTTTGCGAATTTGGTGAACTCGTGGCTTTTCGGCTCCGGTTACGTCGTTTCCTCCAACGAACAGATGAAGGGGTCGCTTCCATGCATTCTTTGATGCCGCTGTTCGACTTGGCTCTCACCACGACCTTGAAAGAAACGGTCCATACCGAAATTCGTCTTTCATCGGACGTTCGTTTTGAGAGGCATCTCTATGATTTCGAGAGCACCTTTGCAGAGGTGTCACAGTTCGCGCGGGATTTTGATTACGCGCTTTTGTCTCTCCCACTGGAGGCCGCCAGAGCCTAACCCTCTGCTCCAGCGGACGCGTTCCGCGCCGCTGAGCTTGGGTCGTTAGGCCCTGGGTCGCAGTTTCTCGCTTGTGGGTGCCGTAGCCAGCGCGCGGGTGTCCGTTCTCCGCGCGCAGGGACGCCGTGTTTGCGCGCAGGGATGCTTTTCTTGCGCGTCATCTTGCCTTCCTTGCGCGCAGGGGTGCCGTCTTTGCGCGCTTTCTGGGCTTACGTGCGCGCATTCTTGCCGTCCTTGCGCGCCTTCTCGGCTTCCGTGCGCGCGGTCAGCCCTTCCCGGCGACAGCGCCCGTCATTCCCCCGCCGGGGTCGCCGTCCGTCGTTTGGGCCGTCCGCTCTGTAGGCGCGGGCCTAACCACGCGCTCCAGCGAACAGAGGCTGGCCATCGCGTCTTTTCTGTCGGTCGAGCCTTGCGTGGCCAGCCTCTGTCGCTGAGCTTGAGTTCGTTAGACAGACCTGAAACTCCCCACAGAAATAAAGCACCGTGAACCGTAATTTCCTCGTCCTCTGTTTGGTCGTGTTCGGCCTAGCTGGCAGTATCTTCCAGACAAAAGCCGCTACATATGAGGGGTTTCTCGTGCGCTCCGTCCGAGTTCAAACAAGGAAGACATTTGCAAATGGCACTCCCTCGCAGCCTGCGGGACCGACTCGCCTCTTTCGATATTTTATCACCGATGCACAAATCCAGGCTTCTCCGCCTTGGTCTTCAGAAGAAGGCGTGGAGCCGCCGCTTTCCCGGGCAGCGGCTATCCAAACGGCTGCGGAAGCCATGCATCGACGTTTCGCCGATCTTCCCTCGCCGACCGTGCATACTTGCAGTCTGCAACATCTGGTCCATCCCGGCACGCTCGACCGCTGGTACTACCTCGTCGAATTTGTACCTCCTTCAATAAGGAAGGACCGCGAGGATTACGTCGTGATGATGCTCCTTGATGGTACTATCATTGAGCCACGGGTTACGGTCACCAACTCGTGATCGTTTGTCGCCTCCACACCTGTCTAACCACTCGCTCCAGCGAACGCCTCCGGCATCGCTGAGCTTGGGTCGTTAGGTCAAGAACCCATCTTATTTACCGTGTCAAACGCGCAAGCACTCGTTCACGCTGGATTCATCTTACTGCCAATTGTGGTTGCTGGGATGATCGCATGGGCGGCCAAATCATGGCCTCTCACTTTTTCTATTCTGGCGTGGATGCTGACCGCTGCTGCGCTCGCGCTGTCAGGGACGCTGAACCACTTCAGTTCGACTCCTCCGCCTATCGGACTCCTCGTAGTCGGTGGATTGATCGTCACTGTCGCTGTCGGAATGTCTCGCTGGGTCGCGCGTCTGATTGAGTTGCCCTTGGCCGTGTTGGTTGCGGCACAAGCCTTCCGTATCTTGGTAGAGATTCTGATCCACAAGTCCTCGACCATCGGTCTGGCTCCACGCCAGATGACTTGGGACGGCTACAATTTCGATGTTGTCACCGGGATTACCGCGCTTGCACTCGCCCCGTTTGCCAGAACTGCGCCGACTTGGTTAGTCGTTACTTGGAACTCCTTGGGGTTGGCACTTCTATCCTGGGTTGTCGGGATCGCCGCCGTCAGCTTCCCAACCGCCTTTCAGCTCTTGCGACCTGATAACACTTGGGTCGCATCTTTTCCGTATGTTTGGCTGCCATCCATATTGGTGACAGCCGCCCTCCTGGGACACATCATCGTCTTCCGAAAGCTGGTCGCGAAGCAAATCCCGCTCAAAACCGCGACCTAACACGGCGCTCCAGCGAACAGAGTCTGGCGGTGAGGTTTCTTCGAGTTCCATGCTTGACCTCGCCAGCCTCTGTCGCTGAGCTTGAGTTCGTTAGGCCTCTACGCTTTTCTTCCATGAGGCACCTTCTTTTTGGCATCTGTGCGTTTCTGCCGATGGCGAGCCTCACCGCTGCTCCTGAGCGCAGCATGTCCGCCACCGAGTTCGCCGACTCCGGTACGGCCCGAGCCTTGGACCGCGATGTTGCCGCCATCGAGCGCAACGAGCCACAGGGTTGGCGCGACCTTGCCAGCTACGCCTACCATGTGGACGGCGAGCATGGCGAGGCTTTTGCCGCTGCCTGCTCTTACCTTGCCCGCCGCGATCCAACCGTGTTCCTGCGGCGGTACTTGGCTGGCGACCCGAACGCGCTGTTTTGCGGGTGGGCTGCCTACGGTTGGAGCCGAGAGTACCGCTCGGTGCTCGACGAGGTGTACCGCTACCGCCTGCTGGAGGCTCGTTCCACGAGCGAGCGCCGCCAAGTACAGGAGTTTATTACCCGCATCCACGACCAGAACCACGTGCCACCGTCGCCTAACAAGGCGCTCCAGCGAACGCGCTCCGCGCGTCGCTGAGCTTGGCTTCGTTAGGCCACAGCACTTGATTTCCCTCCACTCAGCAACCCGTCTAACAGCACCTACTCATGAAGACCATCGCATTCTGCCTTTGCACTCTCGCTCTGCCTATGTCTCTTTTTGCCACCGAGCAAATCGAAGTCGAAGCCATGTTCATCAAAGCCAATGCTTCCGCCTCGCCCCTCCCGCACGACTTCGCCAAGCTCAACCAGACGGCGGGAGTTGATCTCCTCTCTTTACCTCGTTTTTCAACCCACTCCGGTCAGGGAGGAACCGTCGAGATCACCCACGACTTTTCGCCTGCCAGCGTCGCCTCCAAAGGTTTTGCACCAGTTCCGACGGGCATCATGGTCGATGTCACCCCGGAGATTAAAGAAGGACATCTCACCTATACTGCCCATGTGACAGCGCGCGACCTCATGGGCGTCAAAGATGAAGGTGGGCAAAAGCTCAGCGAGACGACCTCGCATGAGCTTTACCTTTCCGGCACGCCTGCGGACGGCGAGTGGGTGTGGATCGAGATTTCCGACGCTGTCGGCGGACAGAAGAGGATGGTTTGTCTCCGTCTCACACGCCAGAAGGCCTAACCACGCGCTCCAGCGAACAGAGGCTGGCGTTCAGGTCTTCCCCGTGGTTGAGTCTGTCCTCGCCAGCCTCTGTCGCTGAGCTTGAGTTCGTTAGGGGGCCCGGACGCCCGTTTTGCCCTCCGACAGAGTTTTGTCCGCCACCGACAAAGCTTTCTCCGTCCCGGACAAGGTTATTTCCGCCCCGGACAGAGTTTTGTCCGCCTCTGACAAGCCTTTGTCAGCCCCGGACAAAGCTTTGTCAGCCACGGACACGGTTATCTCCGCCCCGGAAAAGCCTTTCTCCGCGCCCGAGAGGGTTTTCTCCAGCCCGGAGAGCGTTTTGTCCGCCCTCGACAGCGTTTTGTCCGGCCCACAGAGCATTCCCTCCACGCCGCACAGAGTTCTCTCCGGCCACGTCCTCACCCAGCCCCCTAACCACGCGCTCCAGCGAACAGCCACCGGCGGGGAGCCTTTTCTGTTTTCCCATCCCTTGCGTCGCCGGTGCCTGTCGCTGAGCTTGAGTCCGTTAGGCACTCTTCCTATGCCGCACCAGTACAAGCGCAGGACGTTGGACGAGGCGCAGGAACTCGCTCGCTCCGCTTTCCGCACCGTCGTTGCGGACCATCTCACCGAGTCGGAGATTTCCGAGTTACGTTCTCATGGCACGCTCACCGCCAAGGCAGTTCCGGGAGAGGGGTGGCAGCCTCTTCTCGGACGCTCGCCAGAGCGGCACCGTTACTACGAGGTCGAGCTTTACCGCCCCTCCGATCAGTGCCCGTACGTCGAGAAGTCTTTCGTTCGGATGCTGGTTCCCCGCGACCGTGCCGAGAGTCTGGTGCTTTTTCTCTGGCGTCCCGTCATCCCGCCCTACGATGGTCCTTACTTCGAGTAGCCTCATCTCCAATTCACCCGCCGTGCCTAACCACGCGCTCCAGCGAACAGAGGCTGGCGGCACGTCCTCTTTCGTGGTTTCGTCTTTCCTCGCCAGCCTCTGTCGCTGAGCTTGGATTCGTTAGGCCTATTCACTGCTCCCGTTGATCAACCTTTATGAAAACACGACGACTTTTATTACGCACCGCCCCATTCACTTTGGCAGTTGGCGCAGCCGCGTGTACACGCAAGTCGGCCCAATCAGCCTATTGGTACGACTTCAAAACCGCAGACCACGGCGAAGTAGCGGCGACTTCTCCATTGGATCCGGAGGCACTTGCCAAGGCGCTTGCCGACACCCAGGTCATCCGCTTTGAAAACGTCCGAGAGTTCAATGGTGCCGGGCAGTGGTACCCGGAAAAGCCTCCATTTCACGGCATCCTGTTCATTCGCCCGCAAGAGATGAAATCATTTGAGCCAATGGATGGACCACCGGTGGATTTCAACATGCAAGCTGCCAAGTAACGGGCCTAACCACGCGCTCCAGCGAACAGGCAGGGCGGGCGGGGCTGGTTCCGAGTTCCACACTTGTTTCCGCCCTACCTGTCGCTGAGCTTGGAGGCGTTAGGCTCCAGACACGCGCACAAAAGGGTGAACAGTTTTGCTGCGAGTACGTCCACAAAACCATGAAACATATCCTTCCATGTCTCGCGTCCTTGGCTTTCCTCACAACTGCCATCCACGCACAAACTCCTACTCCCTCACCAGAACCTGCCCTGTCGCCTGGAAAGTATTTGCTGATCACCACCGAAAAACGCAACATTTCGCTCAGAGATTGCGAGGTGTCGGCAGACAAAGACGGAACCACGATCAAATTTCCGGTGCCTGTCAAATACCCTGAGGCGGCTTTGAAGCCCATCCCTCTGATTTATCTCATAGGCGGCACGATGCAGTTTTCTATCGGCCCAAGCGACCAAGCTGATCCACAAATCACCAAGAAGATGGGTGGTGGCATCAGCGTGTACATCGGCAGTTTCTCTAGCGGCGAACTACGCGGGACGTTGACCGCAGCAGATGCCAGCGACGATCCACACACCGGCAACTTTGTGCTACACAAGCTGTAAAGCCTAACAAGGCGCGAGACTGTGTGAAAACTCCGAACATCTTCTGTAAGTCGTTGAAGTCCGTTTGTAAGTACCTTATAAACTTGACCCAATCACTGGCTTTTGGGAGTTTTCACACAGCCTCGCGCTCCAGCGAACGGCGGCTGGCGGTCAGCCTTCTTCTGCAATCCACGTCTTGCGTTGCCATGGCCCGTCGCTGAGCTTGAGTCCGTTAAGCCACCCTATGCGTCGCTACTTAATCCTCTGCATCGTGGGCCTCGGCGTCCTCATGGCGTTCGCGCTTCTGTGGGGACCCGCGCACGATTTTTTGCGCTCCTACCGCATCAAACAGCAGAGACCGTTGGTGGGAAACATCACCATGCACGTTGATGAGCTTTACCTCATCCAAAACAACGGCACGAACCATCTTGCCGTCCGCTGCCGCTATGTGGGCGGAGATCCGCACAAGGATTGCGCGCTTCAGGGTGCTCTGCTCGCGTCACCCGGTGGACCCGAGTTGGACTACGGACTTTACGGGGAAGCGGCCTCTCCGTTCGGGGGAGAAGGCATCCCGGTCATCTGGCAGTTTCGGAACCCGCCTGAAGGCAACCAGTTTACCATGAGGATCAAAGTCGTTCCCTTGAACACTCCTCTGGGGCACGGGGTGAGGTACGTTGATTTCACCTTGCCCAACTCACCGAAGCCTTACCCTTAGCCGCATCCATCCGGCATCCTGCTCCCAGTTGGCCTAACCAAGCCGACCGACTTTGCCTTGTCCACCGGGTCCTCCAGCATCCCCTTGGCATGGAGACGCTCGGTTGCCGCCCAATCGAAGCTCTTCCACGCGCGGGTGCCGTCATCATGCAAGCCCAGAAAGAGCAGAGCCAACACCAGGTCGTCCACCTGGTCTTGGTCGTAGTCCACCACCGCAGCTTAGCCCGGCGACCCTCAGGGACACAAGCCTCTCTGGTCGCCTCGAAAAAAACGCGGCGCGAAATTCGCAATAATCACGCGCCGTCCGCTCTGCCGCCGCCGTTTGGCTTACGATAAGTTCCCTTATTGGAAATTTTGTCTACGAGGGAGGTAGCCTGGGTATGGGCTACAGCGGTCACCAACGCGCTCGACCACGAAACCGAAATCGCCAGGGTTCAGGAGTGGTTCGGCTACGCGAACGTCGCCATGAACCGCCTCTACCAATAACCTCGCCGGGCGTGGAACACTTCGGCGAGCCCGCCTTCACCGCTTTTGTTTGCCTGCCATCTACGCCATCCGAGCGTCTGCCCGCAACGCGGCCATCTTCTCATCGGTTTTGCGGTGGGAGAGGTTGTAGAATTTGCCGGGCGACAGCGGGGGATGATGGAGCAATTCGTCGGCTAACCGCCGCGTTAGTCGACGGTTTTGAAGAGGCTTTGCGCCTCGGCGTAAGAAAGACTGAATTTCGATTGAAGCTCTTCCGGCGTGTATTCACGCTTCGTTTTGATGTGAAAGCATCGCCCATCGACGTTCGTGTAAACTTCCAGGGACATCGCGCGCACCTTGGCGGTGGCCTGTTCGTTGACCTCCCGAAGCTGCGCGCGGTTGAAACGCTGGAAAGCTGAGATTTCGGCATCGGTCGTTTCAAGGATGCCCGTCAGCGGCATTTGACCAACCGGGGAAACCTTGACACGGCGCGGACGAGTCGGCGGCGGTGCGGACGGACGCGACTTCGGTTCGGACGCCAACCGCCGACGCCGGCGGCGATGATCGTAACGCTCGGTACCTTTTCCAACCGCGACCCGCTTGCCCTTGGGATCGAGCGGCAGCTTGAGCCTGATGCGAATCGCGCGCAGCAAGCTCGGATCAACTCCCAAGGCTTCCGCCTGTTTGAGCGGCATCAGACGAAGCACCCGAAGCATGAATCCGTGGTACGCGCGGCCCGTCACCTCACATTGTTTGTCCTTCAACCAATCGACCACTTGCACGACCGACTTCTGCTCTTTGTATCTCATTCGAAGCAAGTCGTTTATGTGCGGCGTCATCTTGGAGGAAAAGCGGGGTCCCGATGCTTCAGGAATCGTCGGTTTGGTGAAGGTCTGGACCGTGTCCACACCCTCATTTTAAGCAGATCACGCGCCAAACCTTCAGGAATTGGGGCATTGCTGAAGGCATTTTGGGGCTTTTTCGTGAACCAATTAGGTAAGGTTCGCTAATACTTTCTGGCTGGGTTTGAACCCAGCGTTGAAAGTATGGGGCCGATAGCACACAAGATGCTTTTCCTCATTTGGGAGAAAAGACCGATGATCCGCCTCACCCGATGCACACAAGCCAGTAAAGCCGGCCTGTATTTTCGCCTGCACCTCCAACCCGGAGATTCAGATGAGGGGCCGATCAAACCCGGGGTCTCCCTGCGTCCTCGTTGGTTCGGTCCTGGTGCCTCTACCGTTGGACTCGGAGAAACCACCCCTCCCACCGCCAGCCACCTCACCCGTCTTGGCCGTGGTCTTCATCCCACCGAGAAAATCCGCCTTGCCCCCTCCAAGAACCGGAAAAGGGCCTACTACGATCTGACCATCTCCGCGACGAAAACGATCTCCGTGGCTGCCCTTCTACGTCCAGAACACCCTACCGCCCGTCTGGTCATGCAATCCCATATCGCCGCCGTGGAAAAGGTCGTTGATGAACTGCGCGTGGCCATTCTCCCTCGCTCCGGTTCCCTTCCCGTGCGCTGGATCGGAGTCACGTTTCACCACACGCACTCCAGGGAAGGCGATCCCCACCTCCACAGCCACATCATCGTCCCCAACATCGCCCAGAACAAAGAAACTCAGTGGCGGGCCATCGAGATCAAAATCGCCGGCCACATCCGCCAGCGTCTTGAACTGCGCTACGGACATGAACTTGCCCACCAGCTCCGCTTGATCGGTCTGGGTGCAGAGATCTTCATGCGGAAAAACGGGTTGCCCGAGTTGCGGTCCCTCCGTGCTCTATGCCCTGAGTTTGGTAAGGCCGGGGCAGCAATTTTCAAGGCCGTCGAAGCCGCCGGTGCCTTTCACCCTCCAGACTCCGCACCGGCGGCTGGTGGCTTGCCTGTGACGGGCCACTCCGGTCTTCCCGTTCACCCCCAACGATCTGGCATCCGTGCCCGTCAACGTCTCGCGGACCAGATCCGCAGGCCCAAGAAAAAGGAGTCCGACGACCCCACCTTGCTCCGTGACGAAGCACAACGCTGGGCCTCCTCGCTGTCCACTCCACAGATGCGCCGCTATCTCGACGTGCTCGACTCCGCCGACCCCACCAAACGGCGCAACACCCTCCAACCTCTCCGCCCGGGTTCCGACCGCTCTGCTTTGCCTCCCCCTCCCCTCAAAGAGCTGATCCTCGACGCCCGCCGCTACGGCATCCCGGACACCGTGAGGCAGACCCGCCCGGTGGTCTTCCGTGCGGTGATGGTCAGCGCCGCCGGCCGCTACTCCTGGGAGGAACTGCGCGCCGCAGTCCTGGCGCACCTTCTCAAGCACGAAGACCGCCTGGCAAAGATCAGACGCCAGATCGAGGAGGATTCCGTGCGGGCCGAAGACCTCCGCATCCGCCGCGCCAACCGGGTCGCCGCCGGGCTACCGCCGGATCCACCGCGGCTCTACGTCGATGCCCGCGAACAGCTTGCCTCGATCATAGCTGCTGTGGCAGCGATGCGTGCTGAAACGCAGACCGTGGTGCCACCAGCAGCAGAAAGGAATATCGAACCCGAACCCGTGGCGGTTCCGGCAACGGCTAAACCTGGCCCACGAGGTTGAACGCTCCTTTTGGGGGTGCTTGGTCACCCTTCCCGACTGCCACCGCAGGGGAGGAGGCAGTCACAGGGAAACGGGAAAAAGTCCCGCCCGGTAGGGTCGGCAGGCGCAGCCTGTTTTCCACCGGGCTTTCGTTGACGGGCGACTACCAAGCGGCATCTGGGGACCAACGTGCCCCGGCAGAAAGGGAGTGACCGGACGTGGTGTCCGGTGTAAGATCAAAGTCCAGTGAGTACCCGTGTCTTACGCGATGGTTTGGTGACCGTGAACGAGATCCGCAGCATCCTGACGGCCTTTGGTGGGGCGCACCCGGAAGTCACGCGCGCCGAGCTTTTCGGCAGCGTGGCGCGGGGAGAGAACACGCCGGAAAGCGACGTGGATGTGGTTGTCAGCTTTGCCCCTGGGAGTCTGCCGCGCGGGATGGCGGGCTTCGCGTTCCTCGATGATCTGGAAAAGGAGTTGGCCGTGCGCATTGGCCGTCCAGTGAACCTGATCGAAGAAAGTGCGGTTCAGAACGCACGCCGCATTGGAAACCACTCGTTGCCGCACGCTCTAGCCCGCGACGGCCGCCTAATGTATGAAGCTGAGCCAGCGGCAAACTGATGCCTTGGGGCACATCGTCGATCACTGCCGTAAAGCCAGCGAACTGGCGGGGCGGGTTGGCACGAAGGAACTACTCGAAAGCAACTGGGAGGCGCAGTACGCGATGATCCGTTGCGTCGAGGTCATCGGCGAAGCCAGCACGCGCTTGGGGCCGCAGTTTCACGGGGAGCATCCAGAAGTCCCGTGGCGGTTGATCACCGGCATGAGAAACCGGCTGATCCACGGCTATGATGAGGTGAACGTGGGGCTCCTTTGGGAAACGGCCACGCTCGATGCTCCTGCCATGCTGTCTGCGGTAGAATCCATCCTGCGAGCAGAAGGGCTTGGTTCTGTCCCAACCCCGGACGCAGCACCTTCCAATGCGGATGGGCACAAGATTTAGTCGCTCGCCTGCTTTGGTTGGACGGTCAGGTCGTAGCGTCCCGGTGGGAAGAGCGCATTATCATCGGCCCACACGTCGCCGCGATACTCGTCTTCGTAGACCCAGATGCCATCCACGAAACGGGAGCCCACCCGCAGCGAGTAGTTACCCGCTCGGTCCGTGCGCGTCGCCTGGCCACCACCGTGGCTTTCTCCCCAACCGCGCACGGGTTCATGCCGGACGTTACGCACCATGACCTTGATCCCAGCCACGGGATGCCCACCCGGGTCGGTTACCTGGCCAAAATAGCGGTAGAGCGGGCGGTGGGAAACGAGCAGGCGCAGGTCAATGGATCGCTCGTAGCCGGCAGAATCCTCTCTGCCACCCGTCCGTGGCGTGATCTCGTCCTCGATCTTGTCCACCCAACGTCCACTCACCCGCGTCTTGATCCAGTAAGGAGAG
The DNA here is from genome assembly GCA_964236475.1 of uncultured Chthoniobacterales bacterium. Taxonomy (GTDB): domain Bacteria; phylum Verrucomicrobiota; class Verrucomicrobiia; order Chthoniobacterales; family SZAS-18; genus CAHJWO01. Next base: position 41,864 of record CAXSED010000015.1, on the reverse strand, counting down.
CCCTCGGAGCCATCGGCTGCCTGGACGGTGAACACGTTCGGATACACATGGCGCAAATGAAAGCGCCCCGCCCGGTCGGTGGTTGTCCCCTGCCAGAAGATCATGCCGCCCATGCCGGTGTGGCTGCCGTAGTGGAGATCAAGGGAAACGCCCACGCTCTGGCCGCGCACGGGCTGACCAGCGGTATCGAGCATACGTCCGTGCAGATCCAGGCCCCGCTTCAGGACGATCACGAGCGTATCGCTCTTCGATGGAGCATCGCGCAACAGCAGCGGCGAGAACTCACCGCGACTCCATTCCTGGTTTTCCCCTGACGAATTGCCTTCTCCGTCGGCATCCGCCTTCACACTCGCCAGAACGGCGTCATCGAGGTTGAGGATTTCGCGGCTCACGCCCCCTGCCCAACCGGGTTTGACCACCACGAAGTAAAACTCGCCGTAGCACGGCCCGTCGAAACCACTCACGCCTCCACGCTCGTAGAGGTGGAAGCAGCCGAAGCGCGCTGCAAAGCGTCCGTCGGCGTCCGTGGTGAACTTCCAGCCCGGTTCCCGATTGACACGGTCCTCGTCGTCCTTGAAATCGGGCGCATCACGCTCCAGCCCGCCCAGGCGCACCGTCACGCCACGGATGGGCACACCCGCTTCGTCCACCACCCGGCAGGCAAGCTCGCGGTAGGTCGGGCCACCACCGTCGGCGAGGGCGGAGGCCACGAGCAGCAGCAACAAGCAAAAGATCTTGAACACGGGAGGTATACGCTCGGGTCAACGCCCTTCTTTCTTCAGGTTTGCCCCGAGTACCTCCGAGCTTGATCTCTGAACTTGGCTTCCGCGAGAAGATATTCCCACCGGGTGCCGGCAGGCCCCTAGCGGCAGGTCTGACCCCGCAGGACAAAGGTCGGACCGCTCGCGCCTAAGCGAGAGCTAGGGCGGTGGGAAATATCTTCGCCCGACACTCCATAGGCGCGGGGTTCATGGGGCCTGTTGTTGGGCTTTGAGCACGAAGCCAGCGGGATCGGTGACAAAGCCGTTGAGGCGGCCTTCCAGGTGGCGCTCGAAGAGGTGCAGGGACACGGCGTCCGGCTGGGCGTAGTGACGCTGAAGGTTGAGCAATGCCACGGGGATCGTCTCGCTGTATGCGCCTTCCTTGCCGCTGGCGCTCACGAAGCGGAGTCGTAGATCAGCCTGTGGCATGGCCTCCGCACCCACCGGCGTCGGCGCGGGTTCTCCGGCTGAAGTCACGGCGGCCGGGGCCAGGGGCACCTGCTGGGAGAGGTGGGCCGAGTAAAGGAACACCTCGCCGGGGGTGGCGGGCAGGCGCACCTCCAGCCCCACCGATGGTGAGTCCACGCCGACGGGTGCAGGGAGAAAGCGGACCTCCGCGGCCACCGTGCTGCCACGGTGGGTGATCTGGCCCTGATAAATCGTGCCGGGTCGGGTGGCCTGGACTAGAGCAGCCGTGTACGCGCTGTCGATGGCGGCTTTCTTCGGCTGGGCCGAGTCGATGGCGGCCTTGGTCTCAGCTAGAAACTTCTGCGCTTCCGGGCTGCCTTCGATCAATGTAGTGCCCGGAAAGTCAGTGCGCGACCGCCCCGGCTCGGGCATGTTCAGGTCCACCTGAGAAAAGCTCCAGTGGTCCACCTGCCACTCAGCGGCCATCTTGCCGTAGATGGGCGGCAGTGGCTGGTTCGCTTTGTGCAGCAGGACCAGCAACCGAGGCATAGGTACAGCGGGAGCAGCGATCTCGAAACTGGAATAGAGCCGAGCGTAGGGCGAGTGGACAAAGGCGTCGCGCCATCGGACTAGAGCTGCAAGTTCATCCCCCACGGCTTGGAAGGCGCGGGCATCCTCTTCGGTGGATAATCCGAGTAGGTCTTCGGTCGGCGCGAGGGTGAGCTTGACGCTGAAAATCCAGGTGTTGCTGGCTGGCGACGTGTTGGGCATCCGCTGCGGCGGGTCCATCTTCACGTCAACCAGGCGCGCGGTGGCAGGCAAACCAGCGCGCAGAAAGCTCGTGAGTTCGCTGACATTGGGCTGGCGCGACGAGTCACTTCCTGCCGGGGACTGACGATCTTCCGATGAGGGCGTACCACCGGAACCGTGGGTTGCCGCAGGTTTGCAGCTCACGATCAAGAGCAAGGTGGCAACAACGGATGCGCCGAACACGACAAAATCACGGAGGGGATACGGATGGCGCAAAGGGTATTTATCCGTCGTGATGAGAGGAAGAGCAGCGTGCTTAGACATGACAGGTGGACGTGGACGTTGATCCCAGAAATGTGCGGTTGGCTGAACATTTATGCGGGTCTCTCCTCCTAGCGTCAAGCCCGATGGGTGAACTTCGCGCCGGCGCTTCCAACAAAAAGGGCGCACCCTTGAATCTCGTTGGTTCCCATCTCCGCCGCCTGCGCCGCCAAGCCCGACTCAGCCAAGCGGCCCTCGTCGCGCGTTGTCAGATCAACGGCTACGATCTTTCCCGTGAAAGCTTGGCCAAGATCGAAGGACAAGGACGCAGCGTGACAGACGCCGAGATTTTATTTCTGGCGGAAGCGTTGCGAGTTTCGTTTGCCCTGCTGTTCCCTGCTCCTGAGCAGATCGCCCCAGCTTTGCAGCCGTTTCGGAACGGTGAATGAGTGACCAGACCAGCAAAAACTGCGTGGCTGGCCCAGATTACTTCTGCGGTGACCGTGACTGAGCCGGTGGCTCTGACGGCAGTGACAAAACCACGGGCGGATCGAGTTGCCGGTTCCAGCGCACTAGAAACGTGACGGGGTCTGCCCCACACGCCGCCAACCAACGCAGCCACTCCAGGGTATCCACGCGCCGCTCGCCGCTTTCACTCTTGGAAACGTAGTTCTGGGTCGTTTGTAATCGCTCAGCTAATTCGACCTGGGTGAGGCCAGCGTCATGGCGCACGTCGCGCAGGAGCACCAGGAAAGCGTTGTAGTCGGCACTGTAAAGGCTCTTGCGAACACCGGGGGGCACCTCGTCAGAGTGCAGGCAACGCCTGAAATATCCTTATTTGGATTAAATTTTGTTGATTATGAATTGTTAATCTTAGATATTTGCAGTCTTAAAATCACGTTTCCGCCTCACTTCGCAACGCTTACCCATGATCATTTGTCATCCACCACTCCTTCTCGCTGGCTTGCTCATCGTGCTCACCACCGCGTGCGGGTCCATTCGCACGGACGCACAAACCCTCTACGTCGCCAACGGGACGGGTAATAGCGTGGGCGAATACAACGCGGTCACCGGCGTGGCCATCAACGCCGCGCTGATCACCGGGTTGAGCGGTCCGAACGGCGGTCCCTACGGGTTGGCTCTCGCCGGCAACTCCCTGTATGCCACGACGGCCAACGGCAACACCGTAGGGAAGTACGACGCAACGAGCGGTGCGGCCATCAACGCTTCTTTCATCAGCGGACTCAACGGCACCTACGGCCTAGTCGTTGCCGGCAACAACCTCTACGTGCAGAACGGCAAAACCGGCCTGTACAACGCGACCACCGGGGCAGCCATCAACGCTTCGTTCATCACCGGCGTGCCGGTCTCGGACCAACTGGCGCTCTCCGGCAACAACCTCTACCTCCAGGACGTGACCAACCAGTCGGTGGATTTGTACAACGCGACCACCGGCGCGGTCATCAAGTCCCCGTTCATCAGCAACATCGGTCTGATCGCAGGAACGGACATGGTGGTCTCTGGCAACAACTTCTACGTCACCCGCAGCGGCGGGGTGGGTTTGTTCAATGCGACCACGGGTGCCGTCATCAACGCTTCGTTTCTCAGCACGTCCGACACCCTGACTTCCCTAGCCGTCTTGGGCAACAACCTCTACGTGGCCGACTTCAGCAAGAACTCGGTGGGAGTGTACGACGCCACGAACGGCGCGGCCATCAACACGGCGCTCATCAGCGGCTTGAACGGTCCGACCTCGCTCGTGATTTCCGGCGTGCCCGAGCCTGCCACCTGGGCGCTGCTGCTCGCCGGTGCCGTTCTCCTTTCAGGCGTGACGCGGTGGCATCAGCGCGGAGGCACGAGTTGCCCATCTCGCGGAGCAGCCATTCTCTGACCAGCCCCTGAACATGTTGGCGTCCACCACGATAACTCTTCAGCCGGATTCGAAAGAGTGCCTCGGCTTGGCAGGAAACGGCACCGCTCTGGTCACCATCTCCCAAGAAGGCGACGGCAATGCGGAACTGCCGGGTTGCGCTGACGCTGAGTCGTCCACCTATTGTTTATACTTTCTGGTCTGCGCTGCCAGCGATGGGCCGCTCGCTGGCCTCTTCAAAGCGGGGATCGCCGACCGCTTCCCGATCCGCTACCGCCAGCATGCGAAAACCTGGGGGCCGTTCAACCTGACCCGCTCCGCCCTGCTGCGCGTCCGCAGCCGACGGGAGGCCGAGCATCTGGAGCGTGCGTTGCGTGGCTTCTTCGGGGATCCCTTGGCGGAAAGCCGCGCCAGGGCGGCGGGCATCACGCTGACCTCGGAAGATTTCATTGCCATGGGCAGTTGGCGCAGGCACCCCGGTCGCTGTGACGATGGGTACACCGAGTTTTACGACGTCGGCTGCTTGACCGAGATGCTCTTTTACGTCGAAAAATGGCGGACAGGCTGTGGCGGACGTAGAACCGGCACCCGTCTGCAAAGAGAAATCAATCCAGCGGATTGCGCGGTGGCGACGAGGGCCGACGGCAGCCCCCGGCCGCTTACCATCGAGGCACGCAGAGAGTTGCGTGCTCAACGGCGCGCCCACCAGCAGCGGGAACTGAAGGAGTTGGATGCACAGGTCGAGGTCAGAGTGGGTCAGTTGCTTGACTTGGCCCTGGCTTACGAAAAGCACCTGGTCTGGGTCCATCTCCGCTTCTGGCACTGGCTGCGGGACCTTGGCAGGCACGGATTCAGCAACGTGGAAGGCATGGTTGACCTCTACTTCGACGGCTTTGGAACCACGCCGTTTGGAACCGACGCCGACTCGGAGCGCCGGTCGGCGGCGCGGGTTCGCTTCGAGGCAGACGTGGCATTCATCGCCGCCCCGCTGGAGTCAGCGCGCCGGTGCTGGTGGGATTGGCGGAGATCGGGCAGCGTTTGTTCTTTGAGGGAGCCTGATCCTCTCTTTCCTTATCTCTTGCCGCACCCGGTCTGCGAGGGCAAGCCTCTCTTGCGGCTGGAGCCGTGCCTAGTCGATCTCAACCATCCTTTCCTCGCGCGGTTCGAGGCTTTGGCTCGGCGGGTCGAGAGCCGCCACCGCTGGGAACAGACCAAACTTTGCTGGGGATAACTGGCGATGCCCGCTTCAGGCACGCCCCTTCCCGCCCAAAGCAAAATTTTCGATAAGGGAACTTATTGTAAGCTAAACGGCTGCGGTAGAACGGACGGGGCGTGTTTATCGTAAAAGCGGTGAGCTGGGATTCTACCACGCAATCTGCTTGGCTTTATCCACTCTCACGAACCCAAAGTGGTTTCGGGTTCACTCAGATGGTCCTCGGCTTCTTGGAGGTCTCTGTCGCCCGTGATCTCTTCCCAGTCGTACCCGGCGTGAGCCGCGTAGGCGCCGAGCTGCTGCTCCCACTCCAGCCGGTTCTTGACGTACCGGCGTCGGCTTGCCGCCACGTCCGTCTGCGTGCGGATTCCAGCGGCGGCAAAGCGGCCCAGGGTGTCGTCGAAGCGCCGGAACCAGCGCGGAAATTCGACCTCGGGAGTTTCGTCGGGCAGCTCGTCCGTCGTGCCTACCCGCAGGTGCAAGAAAGTGCTAAGTTGACGAAGGACGTATCGGGCAGTTTCTTCCCGCGTCTCCGCCTCGGGGTGGGTGCGGATGGCCGCGTAGCTCTCCTTGTCCAAGCAGCACTTCATGATGGAGCGAATCTCCAAGACGAGGAACAACATCCTCGGCAGGCTTTTGTGGACCTCTACTGGATGGAAGTAGTGGATGACCGGGTGCTCGACGTGGCTTTCCAACAGGCTTTGCAAATCCCGCGCGGCGGTGGCGAAGATGCTTTCCAGCCCCTGAAACTCGCCCCGCCGAAAGTGGTGGACGAGAAAGCCAGCGGCGTCCGCTCCCTGCTCGGCCTGATGGTAGAACGACAACGCTACCGTCCGCTTGCGCTCCAAAGCATTGGTGACGGTGAGCAGGTAGGTCACCGCCAGCGAGATAAACGCAAAACCGGCGGAGGCTTCCGAAAGCGCAACGAGCCGCATGGCCGTGGACCGCGGGGCAATGTCCCCGTAGCCGAGCGTGGTCAGGGTGATGCCGCTAAAGTAGATCGCCTCGATCCAAGAGGGTGTCTTGGCCTTCTCATCCACGTTGAAACTCGTGGCCATCTGGGGCCAGTAAATCAGCGCGTAGCCGAGCATCAGCAGCACGATAAAGGTGGCCACGAGCGCGGGCAGGAGCAGCGGCCCGATGGAGTTGAGGATGGCGTGGCGGCAAGGGCGCGCACACCGAAACGCTACTTTCCTGGCCAGCCACCAGATCCGGCGGTTGAGGTTCTGTCCGATGGGACCGGCCTGCGCGCGTGAGTGCAGGATGGTGGCGTACACGTCGTAAGCCACCAGTCCGAGCAGGCTGGCCCCGACAACGGTGGAAAGCGCAGCCAGGATGCTCATGGGCAACAAGGGACCGTGACCAAGGATGGCCACGCTGCTACCGAATGGGTGCCAGTTCCTCCGTTTTCCTCACCGCGACCCGCATCGCGTGTTCGCTGGGTTCTACCTCGGCACCGTTGCGCGTGGTGTAAACCTGGGTGAAAGCCGCCCCGAAGAGGAGAATCTGCCCGGAGTAATACACCCACAGCAAAGTCGTGATCAACGCCCCAGCGACTCCGTAGGCGCTGCCCACAGCCGCCGTACCCAAGTAGAGGCCCAGCGCGTATTTGCCCACCAGGAAGAGCCCCATCGTGAGCACCGCGCCGACCCACACGTCGCGCCAGGCGATCTTTGCGTCGGGCAAGTATTTGAAGATCAGAGCGAAGAGCAGGGTAATTACCACTAGATCCAACGCGAGATTGAGGAGCAGCGCCAGCGTGGCACCGCCAGGAATAGCCTGCTTGAGCGGACTGCTGAAGAGGTGGACCGCGCTGGACAGGGTCAAGGAAAGCAGCAGCAGAAAACACACGCCACCCACCATGCCAAACGAAAGAAAGCGTGCGCGCAGAAACCCTTTGATGCCCGCTCCCGGCTTGGCCTTGACGCCCCACACGGTGTTGAGAGCGTCCTGGAGCTGACCGAAAACGCCGCTGGCCCCGAAGAGCGCGATGACGACCCCAACCACGGTGGAGACGACGCTGCTAGAAGGCTTGGAGGCGTTGGCCGCGATGCTCTTGGTGACTTCCACCGTGCTCGGATCCACGAAGTAGCCGAGCTGGTGGGTGATCTTGTCACGTGCCGCGGCGCTGGTGCCGTAGATCAAGCCGAACACGGCGAGCAGCACCAGCATCAACGGCGCGAGCGAGAACACCGTGTAGTACGCGAGGGCCGCGCCCAGGGTCGGGCACTTGTCCTCGCTCCACTTCGCGGCGGTGGCGCGCAGGAGTTCCCACGCTGGCTTCAAGTGCAGGGTGTCCAACAATTTTTCCGTGGCGGTGTTCATGGTTTGGTTCCCTCGCGGTTGCACGAACATCTACGCGGCTTCCTTGGCTTCCTGGTTGAGCGTTTCCGCCAGAACCGTCAGTTCCTTGTCGGCGGCTTCCAAGTCGTCCAGGCAGTTTTGTAGAAGGTGCTGCGCGGCGGTTTCTCCCAGCACTTTGGCGTGGGTGCGCGTGCAGCCAAACGCGGCGATCTCGGAGTGGAGCAACCGCTGAAGCGACGCCACCAGACCGGCATCCAGCACGGCGGAATCCGCGTTTTCCTCGGCCCAATCCATCGCTTCTTGGATAGCTCCCTGCGTACCTGTGGAGAACCCGCCTTCCGGGGCTTCGCCGAGCGTTCGGAGCACGGTTTGCACCGTGGAAATCTCGGCCTGGGCCTGGTCGAGGTGATCGGTGAAGGCGGTGCGTAGTTCCTCGGAACTCGTCGCTTCGTTCATCCGGGTGATCGCGTCCACGATTTGGTTGGCCGAACTAAACAGGTCGCGGAGTTCGTGGACGTAGAGGTCGTGTAGGTTATGAAATTTCATGAAATAGGAGGTGAGGGGAAGAACCCGGCGCGTGCTTCCAATCATGTTCAGCGGGCCAATCACCGGACGGCTGGAAATTAACTTCCCCGATGGCGCAAGCACTAGCCAAAGGATACCCAAGAACTCAAAGCCGAGACCTTGGGCCAAGTTTTAAGCCGATGGACCGGGTAAGACCGCGATGATGAGCGTTGCAAAATTAGCGTGCAAGGTAACACGCCCGCCGCCGCAGGTTCTCTTTGGAGTATTCAAGGAGAGAGGATCGCCCTCTCCTTGAGCCCAGCTTTCAACGAAACGGGCCGGGAAGATTACTTGGCCAACGTAATCTCCACGCGGCGGTTCAACTCACGGGCCTGCGGGTTGGAGTTGTCGGTGATCGGGTAAGCTTCCCCGAAGTTCGCCGTGGCGATCCGACAGGCATCCACGCCCGCACCGGTCAGCGCACTTTTCACGGTATTTACGCGTTTCTGCGTGAGTTGCTTGTTCACCTCGGCGGAACCTGAGTTATCGGTGTAGCCGGTCAGGGAGACATGGGCGGCCGGATTGGCTTGAAGGTACGCGATGACGGCGCGGAGCGTTCCCATGGCCATCGGGTTGGGTGTCGTGGTATTCACGTCGAAGTTCAGGACCGCTTTACCTGCGTCGTTTCCGGTCGTGTTGATGGTAAACGGATTGACCACGGTGGTACTGACACCGCGCCCGGTGTCGGTGGTGGCCGGGGTATCGGTGACTGGAGCAGGGGTAGCGTCCACGGTACGGTCGGTGTCCCGATGGTGGCAGAACGGTAGGAGCAGCAGGGGGATCAGCAGCAGCAGGAGATACCACAATGGGTTGAAGCCGCGGTGCTCGGTGGCGCCGGTTACGGGAACGGCGGCGGTTTCATCTTGATTTCGGCGGTTGGGATCGTTGGTCATGGCGTGTTCGTTTGGGTTTGTGGTTGGTCTGAGATGGTAAAGGGGAGGAAAAAAGGATGGAGGGCAGGCGTTGATCGCCAGGACCATGGGTCCGGGTGGCACGACGCCTTTGTCGGCTCTCGGAAATAAACGGGGACGGACGAAGGCTGTGCTCGTCCGTCCCCGTTCGAGGGTTTGGGAGTGGTGTGAAGGCGGGTACTAACGGCGAACCGTACGCGGCGTCACTGTGGTGACCTCTGCCATGTCGTGCGGCGTGGCGCTGCGGCCACCGATGGCGGCGGCGATGGCACCGAGGAGCAAGGCAAGCGAGGCGGCCAGTCCAGCTTTGGCGGCACCCTTGCGGGCGGCGTCAGCGGAGGCGAGGCCCTTTTCCTTGGCTTCTTCCTTGAGCTGCTGGGCCTTCGCTTTGGCCTGCTCGTAGGTCTGCTGGTAGTTGTTGACGATCTGCTCGGCTTCCGGGCGGGTTTTGCCCGTGCGGCTCACGATCACGTTGACCAACGCTTCGCGGTTCTTCGCCTGGTCGGCCACGTCCTGGTTCTGGCCAAACAACTTGTTGACCAGACCCTTGATGTCGGTGTTCGCGGCGTTGGGGTCTTGCGCGGCGTTTTGAGCAGCACCCTGCGCCTGGTCACCGGCGTTCTGCGCGCGGGCCTGGAGGTTCTCCGGTTGGAGAGCCGGCATGCCCGTCTGACGCAGCAGTTGGTCCACCTGACCTTGGATGTCGGACGTGTCGATGCCGCTGTCCTTGAGCTTGTCCTTGGCGGAGTCGATCAATCCGGGAGCGGCGTTGCCCGCCGCGTGCGTGGCACTGGACACCACCGAGGAGACCAGGCTGCCGGCCCCGCCGATCAGACTGCCCAGACCGCTAGTCAGCAGGTAGAAGCCGAGCAACGAGGTCAACCCAAAGGTGACCAGGCCGTGCAGCATCGAATCCTGCGCCCGTGGCATCCCGGCCAAGCGCCCGGCGACGTAGCCGCCGGTAAAGAGCGAGATCAAGACACTCAGAAGCGTCCAGATGGCCGCTCCCATGCCGAGGCCGCCAACCGGGTTGTCGCTGTAGGGATTGGCCGCGCTGGCACCCAAGCCCAACCCCAGCAACGAGAACGCGAGCTGCGTGACGAGCGCCATGACGGCACCGGCGAAGATCGCGCCCCACGAAATGCGGGGATGGACGTGGGAGGACGCCGGAACAGCCGTGTCCAGCGTGTGAGTATGCACCGGGGCCGTGACGGTTTCCCGGTAGGAAGGAGTTTCGAGCGGGCCACCAGTGGTGGTACCGGCAGAGTGGATAGGATCGTTGTTTGCCATGATCGTAGAGGTAAGGTCGGAGGTTCTTGCCGGTCTCCCTTTTAGCGGCGGGTGCTGCCGTCTTTCTCGGTCACCGTTTTGCCGTCGCGGAGGACTTCCACGTCTTCCTTGCGCACGGTTTCACTGACGTTCTGGGTTTCGGCGGTGGAAGTCTTGTTCAGATGCACGGCACCGGTGACATGCGCTTCCTTGGACACCACGACTTCCTCGCGGGTGAGCGGCACGTCGATGGTTTCCTCCTTGAAGTCAGAGGTGGCGGTGCCAGGGGTCACCTTGTCGGCGGCGATGCGCTCGATCACCACGTCCTCGTGGCGAATCTCCACCGGCTGGTTGACGATTTCCGTGCGCACGATCTTACGCAGACGCACCGCGCCGGCGTCCACCGTGCGTTTGCCAACTTTTACCTGTTCCTCGCTGAGGGTGATCTCGCGGTCATCCCCAACCTTGGTGTCGCGCGCCGTCGCTCCCTTGGCCATCATGCCGGCAGCAGTACCGGTCGCCATGTCGGCCACCGACGAACCGGTCGTACGAGTCGTAGCCGTCGTTTGCGTCGTGGTGGTCGCGCGGCCCGATGCACCGTAGTAGCGGTAGATCTCTGCTTCCTCCTCGTCGCTGATCTCGGAGTCCGCGTCCATGCTGGGCGCGTCCTTGATCAGGGCCAGCGTGTAGGGCACCTGGATCGTGCGGGTAGCCTCGTCGACCTGCGCGCTGTCGGCGGGCACGACGTGGTTGGAACCAAAGAGCCAGCCGGTCTTCAGGCCGAGAAACTCCAGTTCGTCGGTGTGCTGGTTGTTCCACATGCTGTGGAGGGTGCCGATGCTTTCCTTGTTCTGGTCAACGACGTTGAAGTCGAGGAGGTCGAGGCGGCTGGCTTGGTTGACGGTGCTGAGTGCTTTCATGGGATGGGTTTTGTCGCTGCGCTGAACGTTCTGATTTGAGTGAACGTGTGCTGGCAACAGACTGGCGCCCGACCCCTGCTGCCAATACTTCGTAGCGGCCCTCCTCATAGTTTCACGCTATGTGACGGGAGGGTGCGTGCGCGGCAATCCACCGCTTATCCGCCGCCCAGACCGCCTCTCTTATTGGCTTGTCCGTCGTCAACCTTCTTCTGTAATGTGCCGCAGATCGGCCCGAGGGTGACCGAGTCAGCCAAACAAAGCCCCAGCCCTTCCCGTTCAACATGGAACTACGACACCTGCGCTACTTCGTCGCCGTGGCTGACGAGATGAGCGTCACCAAAGCAGCGAAGAGCTTGCACCTCGCCCAGCCTTCGCTCACCCGCCAGATCAAGAATCTGGAGGAAGAAGTGCACGTCACGCTTTTTCGCCGTGACAAGAAACGCCTGGAACTGACCGAGGATGGCCGCTTCTTCCTGGCCCGCGCCAAGCTGTTGCTGGCCCAAGCGGAGTTGGACGTCAACGATCTGCGCAGCCACAGCAAGGGCGAGTCGGGGCCGCTTCAGATCGGCTACATGCTGGACATGCAGTACGATCTGCTGCCGGTGACCTTGAGCGCGTTCCGCAAAGTGTGGCCCAAGATCACGCTCAACCTGCTGGAGATGACTGCTTCCGAACAGATCGCGGCACTGCACAAAAACAAGATCCAGATCGGCTTCGTGCGCGAGCCAGGCCTGCCCTCGCTAGAGGGCCTCCAGAGCATGTCGGTCACCAAGAGCAAGATGATGGCCGTGTTGCCGGACACGTTCCCGCTCAAAGGCAAAAAGGCGCTTCACCTCAAGGATTTGGCGGACAGGTCGTTCATCTCACTTTGCGAGGACGATTATCCGGGCACACGAGACTGGCTGAAGAAAGTCTGCGGCGACGAGGGGTTCACCCCGAAGATCACGCATGAGTCCAACAGCACCTCCACTCTGATTCACTTGGTTGCGCTGGAGATGGGCGTGGCCATGCTGCCCGAATCGTGCCTGCGGTTGCCGCACGAGGGCGCGGTGTTTCACCCCATGGCGGAAGAGGTGTACAGCAAGACCTATCTGATCTGGCGCAAGAAGGACTTTTCGCTGCCCCTACAGCACTACGTGCGCATCGTCAGCGACTGCTTCGAGGGCAAGCAAAGCGCGAAGGTTAAAGCCCTGCCATCCACCCATCCCGAGAAGAAGCTGCACACGGAAGGCCGACTCAAAGAGGTCGTCGCCTGAACATTCACTTCATAGCAAAAAGCTATGATCTTCAATGGTGCGAGGTATTGGCAGTGAGCTTGCAGAACATAGATCGGTAGGCCGTTGCTTCACCTCCCGAGAAAACCGTTTGGTCGGTCTCTTTAAGAAGCCACGTCGAACATGGTGGGAGGAGTCGCTGCCGTCTCCACGTCTAAAACCCTGTGCTTTCCTCTCCCACGTCGTGCGAAGAGCCTGATGCTGTTGGATCGTTTTCTGAACCGAGAGACGAGGAATTGCTGCAAAGCATCGTCGCGCGCGAACAGCGGGCGCTGGCCCAGCTCCACGCACGCTACAAACCCCTCCTGAATAAAATCGTCGCGTCGATCCTGCCCAACCCGGCCGACGCTGAGGAAACCCTCCAGGATGTTCTTCTCGAAATATGGACGAGGGCCGGCAGCTTCGATGTTCACAAAGGCAAGCCGCTGGGCTGGATCATCTGCATGGCCCGGCGCCGCGCCATCGATCACCTCCGTAGAATTTGCTCGCGGGCAGAATTCAGCGAGCGGCTGCGTTTGCACGAGGAACAGACATCTGATACAGCCGCGAAAGGACGAGGAACGTTGGGCACTTGCGAAAATGAAATAGAGGCCACCGACCGTGACGTGACTTCGCTTTTTCGAGCCGGGTAGTGAGTTAGTCTGGGGCCACCCGAAAGGACCACAGACACCATGAAAGGCAAGCGTTACACGACCGAAGATAAAATCCGCATCCTGCGCGAAGGCGACCGGGGCAAAAGCATCCTGGAAGTCTGCCGGGCGCACAACATTTCCGAAGTGAGCTTTCACCGTTGGAAGCGACAGTTCGGCCAGATGGACCTCAGCGAAGCGCGTAAATTGAAGGACCTGGAGCGCGAGAACAGCGAACTCAAAAAGATGCTCGCCGAGGCATTGCTCAAGAACCGAGTGCTGGAAGCCGTCGTCGAAAAAAATGGTAGGCCCGGCGCATCGCAGACAAGCGGCCCACGCGGTGGTAGCGCGTGGGCTGTGCTCCGGGCGGGCCGTGTGTCGCATCCTGCGACTTTCGCGCGCCACTTTCTGGTACAAGGGCCAGCCACCGACGCCAACCCAGCAACGGCTCGCCAAACGTTTGCGCGTGCTGAGCGAGGCGCATCCCCGCTACGGCTACCGGCGCATCGCCGCCCTTTTACGCCAGGAAGGATGGCCGGTGGGCAAGCGTCACATCCAGCGGCTGCGGCGTGCCGATGGGCTGCGGGTACCGCCCACCAAACGCAAGATCGTGCGCCGAGGCGTTTCCACCGGTCTGCCCACCAAAGCCACGCACCGCGGCCACGTCTGGACGTGGGACTTTATCAGCGATGCCACCGTGCGCGGCGGGTCGCTGCGGATGCTCACCATCCTTGATGAACATACCCGCGAGTGTCATGTGCTGCGACCCGAGCGCACGTTGCGAGCCGCCGACGTGCTCGCCTGGCTCGAACGGGCGATCAAGGAACACGGTGCGCCCGCCTACTTGCGCAGCGATAACGGCCCGGAGTTCATCGCCAAGGAGGTGCAACGCTGGCTGGCAGCCAACCAGATCAAGACGATCTACATCGACCCGGGCAGCCCTTGGCAGAACGGCTTCGTGGAGAGCTTCCATGGCCGCTTTCGCGACGAGTGCCTCAACCGGGAGCAGCTCTGGACGCTCACCGAGGCCCGCGTGGTCGTCGCCGACTTCCGCCAGCACTACAACCACTCTCGCCCGCACAGCAAGCTCGGCTACCAGAGCCCGGTGTGCATTGCGGCACAGTACCCACGTCCATCTTTTCTCGTGGAAGCTGGACAAGCCCACCCAACCCAACTACATACCAAACACGCCTCGGACTAACTCTCCCCGTGGCTCGAAAAGGCGGGTCCCGTCACCCGCGCGACGCCCCGATGTCGTTGCGGCCCGGACCGACACGGCCAAAGACCTTGGTCGCGATGACCACGTCCTTGCGCGCGATGCCGAGGTTCTTGAAGGATTGGCCGAGCGTCTTCTCGCTTTCGCCCTCGGAATAAACGTCGGCGGTATCGAAAAGGTTGATCCCGGCGTCGATGGAAGCTTTGACCAGTTCATCGGCGCCGGCCTGGTCGAGGTTGCCGATGGCCTTCCAGAATCCCTCCCCACCATGGAAGGTCATGCAGCCGAGGGAAAGGGTGGAGACGAGCAGGCCGGTATGGCCGAGGGTTTTGTATTGCATGGCAGAGTAGTGAAAAAAACTGTTTAACCTTGAATCGTTCGCAACAAGCCGTTGGCGCCCTTCAAGTCAGCGATTGTTTCACGAGCGCGCCCTTTTGCTCGCGCAAGTCGATCCTCTGCCATCGACCGTAAACGTGCCACCGCCACTGACTGGCCACCAGAAAAGCGGATGCTTCTGTTAGCAGCTTCCAGCGGCGGCTCCGGGCAAGTCTCTGCCGTGATGGACGCCCGCAAAAACTTGACGGATGGAGGTTTCCGTTTTCTGCGGAAGGTCAGGCGGTTCGACTAGCTCGAGAGTTTGGGCTCACGCAGAGTTTGTAAGTCACTCGAGCCCGCTCATGCGCCGTCGTATGAGTGACAAGAAGCGACCAAGTCGACGAGAGTCGTGCCCTTTACTGCCCAATGCTCAAACCGTTCCTCGTGATCGTTGCAGTCACCTTCTTGCTGGCGGCCAAGCCAAGTTCCGTTGGAGCTCGCGAGACGAGCGCAGGATCACACGAGGAACTCGCAACTTCCCTGGCGCAGGCGGAGTCGGCGTGGCAGCAGATGGCTAACCCCGCCACCCCGGATCCGCTTCTCGTCCAAGCGGAAGCCCGCTATGCCGAGGCGACGACGGCCGTGGTGGATGAGCTCAACGCTCTCGATCAAGGTTCCGGTGCACCAACCTGGAACTGGCTAACCCTTGGCTCCACTCGCATTGAGGCAGGCGACTTCGTGCTCAATCTCGCGGGGCCCGAAACCACCGAGGGTGGGTGGAAACGCGGGGTGTTCGACCGGATCAAAGCCATTCATCATCCACACGGCAATCGCACCGTGCCCACCCGCTTGCGCCCAGGCCTCGGCGCTCCCGTCCTGGCCTTCCGCGAAGCGACCGCAGCCCGGCTGCAACGCGAGCCAGGGTTGCCAGCACGCGGTTACCATTTGCCGGCCACCGTCGTCCTCGATTTCTCTGCCGCCGATGATCCGCGTCCCGCAAACGCTCACCCACACCGGGTCAAGCTGGCAGTTCTCGATCCACGCCAGATCGTCGAGTGGCGTCTCGGCAAAAGCCGCACTCTGCCGGTGGCGGCGGACTTTTCCACGCCGGTCAACGAAGAAGTGGGCACCCATGTCTTCGGTCACCTGTCTTTTCTGGGGTTCTTCCGTCCGCAACGCGCTCTGGAATACAGCGGCCTCTACTCATTCAGTCCCTTCGATCCCACGAAGATCCCGGTGGTGTTCATCCACGGGTTGAACTCCGATCCGTCGATCTGGGCCAACGCTACCACCGATCTGCTCGCCGACCCCGCCCTCAGCCGCCGCTACCAGTTCTGGTACTACTTCTACCCGACCGGGGTTCCCGCCATCGCTTCGGCCCACCGCCTGCGCGATGCGCTCGACCACATGCGCGCCGCCTACGATCCCGCCGCGATCAATCCCAACCTCAACAAGCTCATTCTGGTGGGTCATAGCATGGGCGGTCTGCTCGCGCATCTGCTGGTAATCAATTCTGATTCTTCTTTTTACGACGCCTACTTCGGTGCGCCGCTGGAAAAACTTCCCCTTGCTGCCGCGACTCGGGCCTCTATCCGCAGCAACCTCTACTTCACGGCACGCCCCGACGTGGACGAGGTCATCTTTATCTCCACCCCGCATCGTGGCAGCAGCCTGGCCGATTGGGGCATCGTGCGCTTTCTGGCCAAGCTCATCGCGATCCCCGAGAACCTGTTGCAGCTCTCGACCCAGATCCTGACACTCAACGTGGACTTGCTCAATCCATCCCTGCGCAACTCAGGCTTGCCCGGGTTCTCGGTGATCGACTCCCTCTCGCCGCGCAATCCCTACTTTCGGGCCATCGAAAAGCAGACGATCCAGCGTCCGTTCCACAGCATCATCGGCGACCGTGGTCGGGGCGACACGCCCAACAGTTCCGATGGAGTTGTGGGCTATCAAAGCTCCCACTGGGACGGAGCGCGCAGCGAACAGATCGTCCCGTTCGGCCATAGCTGCACGAGCCAGCCCCTGGTTTTCAAGACGATCCATCAGCTCATCCGGCAGGAACTGGCCGCGCAGCAAACAAAACCAACCCCGGCGAAAGGTTCGCGTCATGACCATTAGAATCCTGCGCGGCATCCTCAAAGCGGCGGCCTGGCTCGTGGGCTCGGGTTGCGCCGCATGGGCGGTGGGAGCGGTCGCCTTCGATTCCCCGTGGCCATCGTTGCGTCCCTTGGCGGCGGGGGCGCTCACGCTGGCGTTGGTGGTGGCGGTGGCACTGCTGCCCGGCAATTGGTCCAAGCTCGGCGCGCTCTTCGGCGGTTTCCTGCTCGTGCTGGCGTGGTGGCTGACTCTGCAACCGAGTAACACGCGGCATTGGCAGCCCGACGTGGCGCGCACCGCTTGGGCCGAAACCGACGGCGACACCATCACCCTACACGACGTGCGCAACTGCGACTACCGAACCGAAACCGACTACACTCCGAGCTGGGAGACACGCACCGTGCGCCTATCCCAACTTGCCGGCGTCGATGTGGCCACGATCTACTGGGGTTCGCCTTGGATCGCCCACGTCATCGTGAGCTTCCGGTTCGCCGACGCGCCGCCCATCTGTTTCTCCATCGAAACGCGCATGGAAGTAGGCGAGATTTATTCCGCGCTCGCCGGGTTCTACCGGCGCTACGAGTTGATCTACGTGGTCGCCGACGAGCGGGACGTGATCCGCGTGCGCACCAACTACCGCCCCGGCGCGCACGGGCAGGGTGAAGACGTTTACCTCTACCGTACCACCGCCACTCCGGAGCAGGCCCGCGTGCGCTTTCTGGAATATCTGCACGCCCTCAACGCGCTGCACGACCATCCTCGCTGGTACAACGCCGTGACGGCCAACTGCCTGACGAGCATCCGCACCCAGAGCGACCCCGCGCACCGCAGCCGATGGGACTGGCGGTTGCTGCTCAACGGCAAGATGGACCAACTGCTTTACGAACGGGGCGACCTGGTGACAGGCGCCCTGCCTTTCCCCGCGTTGAAAGCGCGTTCGCTGATCAACCCTGCAGCCCGGGCCGCTGGCAACTCGCCAAATTTTTCCACGCTCATCCGATGGCCTCTCCTCAGCAACTAAAAGGGCAGCAATCTCCTGCCCGCAAACCATCACCGGTCTCGACGTTCCTGGGCCGTTTTCGGAGTGTTTCACTTGGCTCTGACGTGCTTGCGGGCCTCACCCTGGCGGCGGTAGCGATCCCAGAGTGCATGGGCTACACGAAGATCGCTGGTACCCCGGTGGTCACCGGATTGTACACGATCCTGCTACCCATCCTTGCTTTCGCGTTGCTCGGCTCCTCGCGTCATCTGGTTGTCGGTGCCGACTCGGCTACCGCCGCGATCCTTTTCTCCGGTTTGCAGAATCTGGCCCAGCCGTTCTCGGCGCATTGGCTGGTGCTATCGAGCGCGTCCGCCTTGCTGACGGCGGGCTTCCTTTTTCTGGCAGGCATTCTGCGGCTCGGATTCCTGGCGGACTTTCTTTCGCGCACGGTGCTGGTGGGTTTTTTGAGCGGAGTGGGCGTTTCGCTCCTGTTCGGCCAGCTTCCCGATATGCTGGGAGTCACGCTTTCCGGTCACGGCTTGATCAGCCATTTGGAGGAAATCGGGCATGCCTTGCCACGGCTACACTGGGCCACGGTCTGGATGGCGCTGGCCGTGGTGGTAGTGATCGTCGCCTGTGAACGCTTCGCGCCGCGAGTGCCTGGTTCGCTCCTGGCGGTAGCCTTGGCGATCATGGCAACCTGGACCTTCAAACTGGAGCAGCACGGGATCGCCACGGTTGGTCGGGTGCAAGCGGGACTGCCGGTTTTCGGTCTGCCGAGTGTTTCTTTGGCTCAGACGGAGGGCTTGCTTGCCACGTCCGCCTCCATGTTCCTGGTCATCGTGGCACAGAGCGCCGCGACCTCGCGCTCCTTCGCCCAGAAGCATCGTGAAGACCTCAACGAAAACCGCGACCTGCTGGCTTTGGGAGCCGCAAATATCCTGGCGGGGTTGTCCAACACCTTCGTGGTCAACGGCAGCCCCACCAAGACCGCCGTGGTGGAAGCGGCCGGAGGACGGACGCAGGCCGCGCAGGTGACGACCGCCGTCATGACTTTGGCCGTGCTCCTTTTCGCCACGGCGTTGATCGAGCGCCTGCCCAACGCCGCGTTGGCCGCCATCGTTTTTCTCATTGGCGTCAAACTCATCGACATGCGTTCGTTGCGCCAGATTGCCAGCTTTCGCAAAGCGACATTCGCGGTGGCGATGGCCGCGCTACTCGGAGTTGTGTTCCTTGGCGTGGAACGGGGAATCTTCATCGCCATCGGCTTGTCAGTGATCGATCACCTGCGCCAGGAATACCACCCCAAGGATGTTGTGCTAACGCAGGACGGCAAACACTGGAAAGCGCAGGGCGCCGACGTGGGCATGGAGACCGAGCCGGGGTTGATCGTCTATCGCTTCGAGGCGGCGCTCTTCTTTGCCAACGCCGACTATTTTGCCGCGCGGTTGCATCGCTTGATTGAGCAGGCGCCCCACCCGGTGCGTTGGCTGGTGCTCGACCTCGTGAGCATGAATGACATCGATTACACTGGCGGCTTGACCCTCGCCGCAACCCTGAAAACGCTGCGCAGCCAAGGACTGACGATTGCCCTGGCCGAGACCGAGGACGTTGCCGATGAACTGGAACGCTTCGGCATCATCACTTTCGTCGGATCGGATCAGATGTTCGACTCCGTTTCTGCGGCGATGAACGCTTTCGGCCACGATGGCCGCACCGATCAAGCGAGGTGAATCGAGCGCGATGAAGTTGAGCAGGACAGCCGCACCGTCAAACTCCTCTACCGCGCACAAAGTGGAGGATGAACAGGATCACGGCGACGACCAGAATGATGTGGATGAGTCCACCCGCGACGTGGAAGGCAAAGCCGCTCCGCGCAAAGTCATGACCAAGGAGTTAGAGAAGCTCAAAGCACAGGTATACGCCAAGGTTGAACCTCCTTTCCACGTCGTAAAAAACCGCTTTAGATACCGCATGACGCGCTACGGAGGTCTCGCCAACAATCCCGTGCAACTGCACACGCTCTATACCCTGGCCAACTTGGTGTTAGCCAAACGCACGCTGCTGGTGGTAACCGCGGAGTGAGCACCCGAAAGCACCTGGAAAAACCCGGTCAGGGTCCCACAGGACCACTTTCCAAGTCTCTCTGCTGCTTGGCCCAGATCGCGGAAACCGCTCGATCGTCTTCCAACAGGTTGAAAACCTCGGCTCAGCGGTCTGGTCATCCGTCCTGTCGGTAAAAGCCGCATTGCAAATCGCTTCCCAGTGTATTTCCGCAATGGAATAATGCACGCTTGTTTCCTGTTAAAATGGGCTCTTTGGTGTTTATGAGACTGCTTCTCCTCCGTCGACGCGATGGCAGCAGTTTGGTGTCCTTACTTGGTGACCAGAGCGCAGTAGCTTGACGTCAAGAAAGTACCGGCAAGACTATATCTCCCGTGGAAACTTCTGAATCGCTGCAGCCCACCGAAGAGTTACTTTTGCAGCAACTCTTACAAGTGCAGTTCTGGCAGCGCAAACACCCGGAGGCGGAAAGCACGCCGGAGCCAGGCAAGACCGTTGCCATAGTATCCGCGGCGTTACCCGGCAGGTGGGAGTTGACGCAAGGGATCGAACTCCATGCGTGGCAGCAGGAGTGCATCGAGCAATGGTTTGCTGCGGGCCGACGAGGCATCATGAAGGTGGTGACGGGTGCGGGCAAAACCATCCTCGCCTTGGCCATCGCAGAGCGGTTGCAACAAACGGACGTGCCGGACCTGCGCGTCGCCATCGTCGTGCCAACGATTGTGCTGCTCGACCAATGGCGCGAGGAACTGCTTTCCCGCAGCAATTTGCCTCCCGCTGCCATCGTGACCATGGGCGGCGGCGCGGACGCCGCCTTCGATGCGCAAACACGCGTCGTCATCTGCGTGTTGAACTCCGCAGCCCGTAAGCTGCCGGAGCTCCTGCGGAGTGCCGGGGTCGGCTCCTCCTCTCTCCTGCTCATCATCGATGAGTGCCACCGGGCAGGTTCGGCTGAAATGCAAAAGGTCTTTCGCACCGAACGCGCTTACTCCCTTGGGCTTTCTGCCACGCCGGAGCGCGATAGTGATCCGAGCACCGAGGAAAATCTGGCCTTCGACTCTCGGGAAGAGGCCCGGGAGCCGGTGGAGTTCTCCGATACGGTGCTGGGCAAGGAACTGGGCCCCGTCGTCTTTGAACTCAATTACGCCGATGCGATCCGGCTCGGCGTTCTGCCGCCTTTCAGCATTCGGCACTACGGGTTGAGCCTCAAACCGCATGAAAACGTGCAGTACGAGAAGGTGAGCCGGGAGATCAAGAACCTGCGCGACGAGTTGGAGCGTCCAGGCCGTCAAGGCCTCGGGCTGATTCGCTGGTGCCGCTCGAGCGCGGCCGCGGGTAATCCCGCCGCGTCCCGGCTCATCGCGCTGTCGGCGCAGCGCAAGAGGGTTCTATTCCGGATGGAGGAGCGAGCGAAAGCCGTCGTGCGGATCTTGCGGGATGCCATCGCTGACAACCCGGACACCAAGGCGATTCTCTTTCACGAGAGCATCGATGAGGTCATGCACCTGTTCGCGCTCCTGCGGGCAGAAGGTCTCGCGGTCGTGGCGGAACACAGCGAATTCCCTGAACAGATGCGCGCGACCTCGCTGCGACTCTTTCGGCAAGGGTCTGCGCGCATCATTGTTTCGGCCAAGTCGCTGATCGAAGGGTTCAACGTGCCTGCAGCGGACCTGGGTATCATCGTGGCAGCCTCCTCCTCCGTGCGGCAGCGGGTGCAGACGCTGGGCCGGCTGCTGCGGAAATCCAAAGCCGCCAACGGGGTGGAGAAACACGCGATGCTCCATGTGCTCTATGCCAGCAAAACGGTCGACGAACTGATCTACGAGAAAGCGGACTGGGAACACTTCGTCGGCGCGGAGCGCAACCAATATTTCCTCTGGCCTGACGTGGAAGGGAGCGCCCCTCAACCCGCTGCCAAAGCCCCGCGCTCGCTTGCCCCGGATGAAACCGCCGTGGACGAAACGGCCTTGAACCCCGGCCAACCGTATCCAGGCAACATTGATCAGGGCTTGGCGTTCACGCGCGACTCTCAAGGCACGATCCGAACCGATGAGGGTTTGCTCATCGAGCCGCACCCGGAGTTGGTTGCCGTGCTCAAGCATTCTCTGAAAAGCGCCGGACGTTTCCGCGTGACACCATCCCGACAGTTTGTCCTGGAGTTGGAGAAGATCGAGACGGGCTGGAGAGGCGTCTACCTCGGGCGACTGAGTTTTCCGATCCGGGTCGTTGCACAGACGGGAGCAGAACTCTCGCAGCGTGAGTGGAAACCGGGGGATGCTTATCCGCTGACACGCGCCACCGGAAAAACTTTTTCCGTCCTGCAGCGCGATCAACGCCTCCTCGCCGCCAAGACTCGAGGGCAAGTGCGCTTCGTGCCACCCTTGGCCGAAGTGTCAGATCCTGCCAAGCGTGCGGCACTCTCTGGCATCCAGACCTTCCTGCGAGCTGCCTACGGGAAGGGACATCGCGTCAACAAGGTGACGGTCACCAAAGAGGGGCATGTGGTCTACATCTGGCAAAATCAGGGGTACTTCGTTGGCCATGCGCCGGAGGAGAGCGAAGGCTTCGTCTTCGAAGCGTAGGCTTGGGGAGGAGTGCATGGGAAGCACCGCTTGAGGTCGCTGTTTCCTATCGGCCCGACTAAAAGCCAGTCCCTTTGAGGAGCTCCCATCCTCAAAGCCACCGGCTCTGCCGGTGGATGTTTACTTTTCCGCAGCCCTTGGGCCCCCGCCCTCGGATTCCTACCCATCGCGTGCTTCGCTACTGGCGGTAACTGGCTGCAATTCTCGAAGGCTCGAGTCGGCTGGAGCGGATGGCGGGCGCGAGTGCGCAGCAGATATTTGCGGGAATTCACCCCGCAATTGTCTGACTTTCCGGGCGGGCGTGAAATGCCACCAGTCGAGCGGCTCGCCTGTGCGCGCTTGATGGATCGCGGCCGCAAACACATCCCAGACGCAAGGGTCATGGCGTTGCTTGGTTCGCCGCTGCAACTCTAGGTACAGCGTGTCCGCATCACTCGCGGCGAGCTGGGCGAGGCTGCTGATGCCGAGCCGCTCGAAGTCGGCCCGGGCCGCCGGTCCCACGTTACGCAAGCCAGCGAGAAGGTGACCATCGGTATTCTGTCGGCGGGTCATGGCCGTGTGATCCACAGACAAACCTCGCTCCCGCAGCAGTTCTTCCACTTCGCGCAGAGAAAGCGAGTAGCGCAGATACCAACGCACTGCCAGAAGGATGATCTCAGGGGCGAAGTGGCTCCACTTGAAAGAAGAAAAAGTCGTCAGCGCCGAGGTCATGCGGCCACCTTACCAGACCTCGACCCAAACTTTGCAACACAGCCAATAAACCTATCCCATGGATACTACCTCGCCGGGGGGACTAATTTCCGTCGCGCTTTCGCAGAGATAGCCCCAGATCGATATATTGTCTGCCCACGGTCTGCCGACAGCTCACTGCCAAGACATTTTCCGCGTTTGCAACGATGGCCTTGCGCGCTTCGAGACTGATGACCCGGTTTTCGTAGTGGGTGGTAGCCCCGCGCCCACGGCAGGCCATGACGCCGTTGAGGTAAACTTCCATCTCCTCACCGTGATAATCACGGAGCACGAGGTTAGTGATCTGCTCGGCCGTGAGCGAGCCAGGATTGAACTTGCGCCGCAGCCAGAGGCGGGGGGTTGTCCAAGGGGTGCCCACGATCCCACTGCCGGTGGTGCCGCTCGAACCGAAGCCGCCCTTGCCCGCCGTCCAGGCGGAATCATCGAACCCTTGCTTCATCCAGTTGTCCGCCGGTGGTTCCGTCGTGTACTTCCAATCCTGCACGCTCGTCTCCGAAGTGGACACCACGCCAGCGTAGGTAACGGGCGGTAGTTGAAAGTGGTTGGCCCGGGCAATCCTGGACAGGTCAACTTTAGGTACGCGGTCATACGTCAGCAGACCGGTGATCTCTATCTCCACGTCGGTGAGCTGCGTGAAAACGGCGGCGCTCATCCCCTGCTTGTCACGGAAGCCTTTCACTTGCTCTGCGAACTCCGCGTAGCGATCCTCGAATTCGCGCGCCGAGCCCGCGTCGCTGTCGGCGAACCCCCTGCCCTCTACCCATTCGTGTCCAGATACTTCCATGCCAATGCCGCCGTACTCGCCGCAGGCGAGCGCCTGGGTCTTACTAGGCGGTGGGCAAATTGGATTCTGGTATTGGTGTATGTCGTAGACATCGCCAATACCATTGCGCGTGCCGCCGCTGGCCTCGTTGACCAGGCGGGACGGGTCGAGCTTCTTGACCATGTCCACTAGCTTGCCGGTGTCATGCTGCCCTTGGTGCTCGTTAAAAATGTCCCACATGATGATCGACGGTGAGTTCCAGTGGGTCTGCACCATCAGCCGCAGTTCCCGCTCGAAGGCCCCGGTGTCCACCGGCGGCACTTGCCGGTCGATTTTCTTCCATGTGTTTGCCGGCGGTCCTGACCACTCGATGTTGGCGTAGGTGTCCGCTGATGGCATGTCCTGCCAGACGAGCAGGCCCAGCCGGTCGCACCAGTAGTACCAGCGTGCCGGTTCCACCTTGAGGTGTTTGCGCACCATGTTGAACCCGCCTTGCTTGATGGCCTCGATGTCGTATCTGAGCGCGTCGTCGGTCGGCGCGGTGTAGATGCCGTCCGGCCAGAAGCCCTGGTCGAGCGTGCCGTACTGGAAGACGAACTTGCTGTTGAGCAGCATCTTCTTGACACCATTCTCCTCGCCAATTTCGATCTTGCGCATTCCAAAATAGCTGCCGACCTCGTCGATCACTTTGCCCGACGCTGACACCGTGACTTGCAGATCGTAAAGCGAGGGCTCGTCGGGCGACCACAGTTTCGCGTCGGGCACCGGGACCAACATTTCCTTGTCCGTCTCGCCCGTGGCCGTCCCCACGACCGTCTCACCGGACCGGATGGTCACGTTGACGCTTTCCCCGGACGCTTCCCCGGTGGTATTCACGGTCAGCCGGAGCTGGCCGGCATCCACGTCCGGCACGAGCTTGAGTTCGCTGATCCCGCCACGGGCCACCGGCTCCAGCCACACCGTTTGCCAGATGCCGGTGTTCGAGGTGTAGATCACACCAGCGGGACGCGTGGTCTGTTTGCCGCGCGGCTGGCCACCTTCCTCGGTGGGATCGTACACGCGCACGATGAGTTCCTGCGGCTCGGTGGACCTGGAAAGAAAAGGCGTGAGGTCGAAGCTGAAAGGATCGTAGCCGCCCCGGTGCAGGCCTACGCTCTTGCCGTTGAGGAAGACCGCGCACTCGTAATCGACGGCTCCGAAATGGAGGATCACCTCCCTGCCACTCCATGCCGTGGGCACGGTGAACATGCGCCGATACCAGAGACGGTCGTGGTGCTCCATCACCCCGGAAACGGCCGATTCGACCGGGAAGGGCACGAGGATTTCCGAGGCCAGCTTTTTCCCCGTCGGCACGGTGTCCTTGTCGCCGCCCGGCTGGTATTGCCAGACGCCGTTGAGGCTGAGCCAATCCTGGCGCACCATCTGCGGACGGGGGTATTCGGGCAGTGGGTGCGCGGGATCCACCTGTGCAGCCCATCGCGTCATGAGCTGGCCGGATTTAGGAGACCAGGCCCGGGTGGTGCGTGTGCCAGCCAACGTCAAACCGCCCATGAACAAAGCAAAAGCTGTTCGGGGGAACCTCATGCGCGGACGCTGCAAGGACCGCCGCCGGTTGTCAATGGCAATGCGGTCGCAATCACCATCGGTGGTGATTAACCGATTGTTGTTTAGCAAATCGGTTTGTATGAGGTTCGGCGATGATTTCCAAAGTCGTCGTCCACGCCTGCCGCCGGTGCAGCAGCGAGCGCCTGCGTAAAAACGGCCATGCCAATAACGGGGCGGAACGCGCCCGGTGCCTGGAGTGCGGACGCACGTCTATCGTGGAGCCGAAAGGACCTCGCTACGACCAGAAGTTCAAGGACCAGGTGGTGGCAGCGTACCAGGAGCGCATGAGCATCCGCGGGCTTACCCGCTCCTTCGGAGTTTGCTACCAGACCGTCATGGTTTGGGTGGGGGAAAAAAGTGGCTGCCCTGCCCGCCTGGGAGGACACGCTCCTGCCCAGCGAAAAGGGCGACGTGCTCGAACTCGATGAACTTTGGAGCTTCGTGCAGAGCAGCCTTGAGGAAGTGACGACGATGCATAGACATGTCTTAGCGTGATGATTTCACAATGGAACCTCGCCGGGTTCAACCCTTCGCGCCGTTGGCAGACGTGCTTCACTTTGGCCGTGCGGCCACTGTGCCAAACCTCAGCCGGTTTGCGCTGAGAGGCTGTCTAAAAAGTCCGATTTTGCCTGATTTTGCATAGCTTGGCTGCCCGGCTTTCCTCTGAAAATTGAATGTTTGAATGGGAGAAGTGCTCAAAAATCCCACGAAAACCGACTTTTAGACAGGCTCTGAGCGTTCAGGTCACCAAAACCTTTCGGCGAGCACTGATCTCGTGATCATCCGTTCTGTTCCGCGTGGACGTTCCCCGCCGCTGGCTTTTTGTCCATAGCGGTCGGGTCCACCAGATTTCGGAATAGTGCATCAATCAATCTCGGATGGTGACGCTGGAGAGCGTGCTCCAAGGAGTAGAAGATTTCACGCCCACTCATCGTCGAGAAAACCTGCTTTTTCACTCGCCTGTCTACCACTACCGCAGCAACGAACAATTCGCCCGGAGTGACCGTCACTTTGCCAACGCAGCGAGCAGGGGCGGCAATTACAAGCGAGAAGTAGACACTCCAATGCTGACATTTGGTTTGTTGGAGGCAGCCTTGCCAGCATCAATCGCCTGCTTACTTAGAGGCAGCCAGCAACCCGGCTTGATCATCGGCGAGTCGATCCATGATACGCGAAGCCGCACGGCGCAGGATATTGCCGAAGGTGACCACAACCTGATCCTTGCTCCGCGGATTATGCTCAAGCATGTACTCCGCTTCTTCTAACGGTGGCAGGACGCCGACGGGGAGTGTCTCCAACCCCTGGGGGATCGTGCCGAGGCCAAGTGCCGTGACCCCGATTCCTGCCAGGACGGCAGCGCGTAATCCGGACAGACTCAAGCTTTCGAAATGCACCGTCCACTGCCGCTCATGCTCCCGCAGACAACGCAGGATGATCTCACGCGACACGCTCGGCACCGGGTAGAGTGCAAGCGGAACGGGTTTACCTGCCGCCACGATGCCAGGCAGTCCCACCCAGAGCAGCTTCTGGCGGCAAAGGAACTCGCCCTGCGCTCGGCCGGGCACGCGCTTGGCCAGCACCAGATCCAGATCGCCGGCGTCCAGCCGCCGCGTCAATTCCGCGCTCAAGCCAGTCTCTGTGCGCAACTCGAGGTGCTGGTGCTCGCGGCGCAACCGGCCCAGCATGTCGGGGAGAGCGGTGGCGTTGAAATCCTCGACCACCCCGAAGCGCACCGTGCCCTTCAGGGCCGGTTGCCGGAAATGACGATCCGCCCGCGCCAGCACGGCCAGTAGTTCGCGCGCGTAGCCGAGCATGGCTTCACCGTCTTTCGTCAGGCGCGAGGATTGATGGCTGCGTTCGAAGAGGGTGCGCCCGATAGCATCTTCCAAACGTCGCACCTGAGTGCTGATGGTAGACTGCGTGAGGTGCAACCGCGTGGAAGCCCGGGTAAAGCCGCCGGTCTCCGCCACCGCCACGAACGCGCGCAGGCGCTCGGGTTCAAGAAAATCCTGGTCGTTCATTAGGGCGGGCGAACGTCATTTTGTTTCGGCGGTAAAGAATGCATGTACAGGATCACGGCCGCGCTAGGAATGCCAAGA
Source organism: uncultured Chthoniobacterales bacterium (assembly GCA_964236475.1). Classification (GTDB taxonomy): domain Bacteria; phylum Verrucomicrobiota; class Verrucomicrobiia; order Chthoniobacterales; family SZAS-18; genus CAHJWO01. Next base: position 14,254 of record CAXSED010000015.1, on the reverse strand, counting down.
ACATGGCCACACTCCAGGGCACCAGGATGGCAGCCAACCCCGCAGTTTGGAAGTGGAAACTAAAGAGGCCACCCACCATAGCACCCCCGGCGAAGACCAGCATGAGACCCGTCAACACCGCCGCCGAGTGCTTCGGCGGTGCGGTAAGTGTTTTCTCGTCGGAAACCTTCCCTACCGTCGCAGCCAGCACCGAGGTGCTCATTCCCGTGATGAAGGTGGTGTGAAAACTCAGGCCGCCGCACTTTTGCAACGCGCCATTTTGGATACCCAGGCCCAGACACAGGCAAACCACGCTGGCTTCGAGGCCGAGGCGCCGGATTTGCCAGTGGCAAGCGACCGCCACCAGAAGCAGGAAGCCTTCGAGCATCAGGGGAAGCCGCAGTTGCCTGGCACTCGCCGGAGCGCCGGCGTCGGTGTCGAGCCAGTCGGCCCCGGCGGTTCCCAGCGCGAAGGCAGCGACGGCCAGAACACTCGAAATCGCCGCTCGCCACTCTCCCTGGACCAGATGAACCATCGTCAACACGGTGTTGCCAGTAAGGTGGCCTGTGAAGGATCCTGTCAGGATGAAGCTCGCGGCATCGGCGTATCCACCGGTGAAGGCGAGCAGAAACGAGATGATCAGCAGCGGACGCATGGGAGACAGCGAGGATGCAATTGATACATGTGCGCGCCGAGGGTCCGACAAGAACCAGCGCCGTAGTGCTAGAGCACCTCGCTTTTGTCCGCCGGGATGCGGTCGATCTCCTCGGGAGACAGGTTCAGGTGCTCTTGCACGATGTGCTTGGGCAGGTGCCGCAGCCACTGGTTGAGCGACACGTCCAGCAGTTCGGGCGCGGCGAACATTTCCAGGAACACCAGGTCCTCGGTCCCCGTGTTCTCGATGTAGTGCGGAGCGATGATCGGCACGAACCCGACATCCTTGGCGTGGAAGTCCATCGTGCGGGCATTGTCGACCGGCAGGAAAACGGTCATGCGCGCGCTGTCCTGGAGATAGAACTGCCATTCCGAGGCGTTGGTGTGCCAGTGCATTTCGCGCATGCTGCCCGGCTTGATCCGGATCAAGCCCGCCGCGAAGTTCTTGGCCAGGGGGAAATTGCGGGAGTCGACGACCCGCACCTCGCCTGCCGCCGTCGTCTTGGTCGCGGGCATCTGAGACAGCCGGAAGATGAAGGGCTGCGCTGCGTCGTCGCCGGGTACGTTGACTTCCCTCCGGTCCGCCTCCAGCGTGCCGGGCACCGTGCCGGGAAAGATGTACTCGTCTTGCTCCGGCAGTTTTTTTAGCGAATCGCCGCTCAGGTGCAGGTTCTTGGCCAGAACCGCTTCGGGCGTGTGGGCCAGCCATTTGGACAAAAGGAAGGTACCGTCCTCGGAAAAATCGCCCTGGTTGAAGACCAGCAGAAATTCGCATCCATCGGGGTCGAGCCCCTGGATGGAATGCGGGAACCCGGCGGGGAACAGCCACAGGTCGCCCTCGTTCACGTCGTCGACGTACATCGTGCCATCGGGCTGCATTACGGTCACGCGGGCGCTGCCGTAGAGCATGTAGGCCCATTCGTCGGCCGAGTGCCAGTGCAGTTCGCGGTAGGAACCGGCGGACAGACGCATGTTGACACCCGCCAGATCTTTCGAGGTCGGCAGTTCCCGCTGGGTCACCTGGTGCGTCCAGCCGCCCGCGGTGATGCGCTTGTGGACCAGGCTGTAGGAGTACCAGATCGCGCCGACATCGCCTTTGTCGGTCGGCGGTGGGAGATTCGAGTTGGGGTTCTGCCTTGAAAGGTCCGAATTCTCCGGCGTGGGTGAACTCGCGATGTAGGTCGCGTTTGAGTACGGTTCGTAGTTGTTGGTGGTCGGCATGGTGCGATTCGAAGTTACTTGGTCATGATGTGAGAACCGACGAGAACTTCAATGTGGCAGGAGCGGCAGGACCACTAACGCCAGCGCGACGCCGACAATGGCCAGCAGCGTGGAGAGAAACACCACCGCGGCCGCGTTGTCCTGGAAAGCATGGTAGCGTTGCGAGAACATGGCCGAGGCCGTGGCGGCGGGCATGACGCCGACGAGCAGCACTTCCGCCAGCAAAGCACCGCGCAGGCCGAGGAGCCAACCGGCACCGAGCATGATGCCCGCCTGCAGGACGTTTTTGAGCGCGAGCGAAGCGGCAATCTGCGCGTTAAAGCGGAACTGCTGCGCGGCGATCATCAATCCCAGCGTGAACAATGCAAGCCCACCGGCGATCTTGCCGATCTCGCCGAGCGAGTCCAAAACAGGACCCGGCAGCCTGACACCGGCTAGCGCCAGCACCAATCCCAGCACGGGCAGCCAGACCAGGGGCTGCGCGCAACTCGACCCCACGGCGGATAGCAAGATGGCTCCCGCGCTCTTGCGCGGCCCCACGGCGGCGTCCGCTTTGTTATGGGTTTCGATGAGCACGACGGTCAGCGGCAGCACGATCACCGTGATGACGAGGTTACCCATCACAATCGCCAGCAGCCCACCCGGACCAACGGCGGCGCTCAGCACGGGCAACCCGAAGTAAGCCATGTTCGGAAACGCACTGCCCAGCGCGAAGACCGCCGTGTCCCGCATCGGCAGCCGAAACATCCGGGTGCCGACCAGCAGGGCCAGCAGGAACGTTCCGACGATCCCGATCACGAAGGTTAGGACGAACGGCACATTGGTCAGATCGGCGGGCTTCGCTTTCACCACACCTAGGAACAGGGCAAAGGGCAGAGCGAAGTGTACGATGAAGCCTGCAAAGATGGCGGTGGCGTCCGGGCTGATCCATTTGAAGCGCGCCGCGCTCCAGCCGACCGCGATGACAAAAATGACGGGCAGCAAGGCCTGGACGAGGGTGTGCAACATGGAATGACGGTGGGTGGATGGTTGGTTTGTGCTGGCTGGTAATTGAATGTTTTTTCGCGGTCGGAAGCTTCGACACTTTAGAAAACGACCTTCGACCCAAACCCCAGGAGAAGAGCATCCTCGCGTCGCCCCGTCCCGCCCGGATTGAGATAGTATTGGGCGAAGGGCTGGACCGACAGCCAGCGAGTAATCCGATAGATGTAGTTGATCTCCAGCGCGGTTTCGCTCGTGTACCGGCCGTTGGCCAGGAGGCTGCCGGGTGTGTTGAAGCGGCGGCTGAATTCCGTGTACGCCACACCCAGGCCCAGCGTATCCCGGCCACGGGTCGGGAATAATCCCGTGTAACGCAAACCACCCGTGGCTTGCAGGTAAGCTAGGCTCACGTTTTCCGGCGAGTAATCAACGCCACCGAAAACATCCAATCCCCGCGTCAGCCCTGGGCCGGAATGCGCTTCGCGCGAAATCGATTGGTTGACCATCACGTAAATCAGGTAGTTGCCACGCACGGTCTGGCGGTGACTCGCGTCTGGGTAATCGGCGAAGCTGTCGTAGATGCCGATCCTGTAAAGGGATGGCAGGTCGCCTTCGAGCAACGTCTTGATTCCCTCGGCTGAGATGTTGGCAGCGCCGTTGTCGTTCTTGGCGCTTGTCGTCGGTTCAGGTGGGGTCGAGGAGATTTCCTTTTGACGGTAGCCGATCTCGCTGGCCACCACGCCGTGGCCATCCAAACTGAAGTTTAGACCGTGGTGATCGTGATTGCTGTACGGGTCAGGGTCACCAGCCTGAATCATGGACTTGGCGTAGAAGCCTCCGTAGGGATATACCCGCAGTTCGAAACCGGGTTTTGAAGCGGGATCGAAGGTCGCCGTGACGTTGTCAAACAGGTTGCCAAATGCATAGCCGAGCGGTTCCATGACAAAGGACGAGGCGTATTCCTGCACGCCGTAATCGTCCTGTTGGGCCAACTGCCCTAGACGGAGCACGACCACACCCTGGAAGAGCTTTTGTTGCAGCCAGTAGGTGTCCACGCGGGTGGACTGGGTGGACGCAAGGTTGTCCGGGTTGGAATAGCTGCCCAGTGCCTTGCCGATGTTGCCGCCGCTTTGACTGATTGCCGAGGCGTGGAACGAAAGTCCGTCGAGGTGGGCGAGCTTGGCGAAGTCCACGTCCATCGTGAAGCGGATGCGGCCCCAATCGTTGTCCTGACCGCGGTCGGTATCTCCCGAAACGATGTTGTGATAGTAATTAGTATATTCGACATCGAAGTCGACGCCCTCTGTCTTCAACGCACCACGCGGCCCCGTATTGTCGTCGATCAGTTCCGCGCGTTTCTCGAAGTTCTGCGGCGCCGAGGAAGAGGGAGGCTGGCCGTTCAACGGCGGCTCGTTGAGGGCTAACGCCAAATGGGCTGCACCCGGCAGCAGCAACGCGGCCGCAGCCAACGTCAACGTTCGGACGAGGGTCGGATCGTAGCGAATAGAGTTCATCGTCGCGAAGGGAGCCCGGAGTGCGGGTCCCGTCCTCCCTGTTGTAGCCGTGCGGTCAGCGCTCGTCCTAGCCAGTCAAAGCCCACGCCCACGGCGATCCCGGCGACGGTGTCAAAGACCCGCAGTAGGGGCTGTTGCCAGGCGTGCTGTGGACTCATTGCCGCCACGACCATCACCACGGATGAGGTGATGCCCGTAGTGGCAATGTCCTCGCGCCGGTCCAGCATGATCATGCCCAAGGTGCCCGCCCCGATTACCACGCCCAAACCCGCTGGCGTGAACGGGAATAGGCAGAGGTAAATCAGGCACAGGACGAAGCTCACGCCCGTGGCGAGCAGGCGGGCGAATCCAGCCGAAACGCTGCCACTCTGCGAGTCTTTGAAGACGAATACGGTGGCCACCGCAGCCCACATCCCTCCCAAATATTGGTCATTGCGGCCAACCATCCTTGACAGCGCGAGGCTGGACACCTCGTAGCTGACAAAGCAGGCGACCGCCATGCTCGCAGCGTAGATAGTGTCCGCCGTCGACAATTTGGCGAAGCCCCTCACGTTTTCGAAGTTTCGAAAAACGTGGTCCTCAGGCGCCGCCGACGCCGTGGCCCGCCATCTCGCGCGGGTTGACCACCTTGTCGTACTCCTTTTCGTCCACGCCATTCTTGAGCGCGGCTTCCTTGAGCGTGCTGCCCGTGTCCATTGCCTGGTGCGCGATCTTGCTGGCCTTGTCGTAGCCGATCACGGGCGAGAGCGCCGTGACCAACATGACGCTTTCGCCCACGTACTTCTCCACCTTCTCCTTGTTGATCTTGGTGCCTTCCACCGAGTACTCGCGGAACTTCTGGCAGCCATCTCCCAGGATGCGCGCCGAATGCAGGAAGTTGTTGATGATGATCGGACGCATCGCGTTCAGCTCGAAGTTGCCCTGGCTGCCCGCAAACGCCACCGCGCTGTCGTCGCCGATGACCTGGATGCAGATCATTACGATGGCCTCGCATTGAGTCGGGTTAACCTTGCCCGGCATGATGGAGCTGCCCGGCTCGTTGGCCGGCAGGATCAGTTCGCCCAAACCACAACGCGGACCGCTGGCCAGCCAGCGCATGTCGTTGGCGATCTTCATGAGCGCCACCGCCAAGCCTCGCAACGCCGCGTGCGCCGCCACGATGGGATCAAGCGAACCTTGCGCGAAGAACTTGTTGGCCGCCGTGATGAAGGGTAGCCCGGTCAGCTCCGCGATGGTCGCCGCGATATCCTTGCTGAAGCCGGGAAACGAGTTTAGCCCCGTGCCGACGGCGGTGCCACCCGCTGCCAGTTCATACAGGCCTTTTTTGCTTGCCTCGACGTTGTCCAGTGCAAAGCGCAGCTGCGCCGCGTAGCCGCTCCATTCCTGACCGACTGTCAGAGGCACGGCATCTTCCAAGTGAGTGCGCCCGATCTTCACTTCCTCTTTCCAGTCGGCGGACTTGACCTCAATGGTCTTGATGAGCGCCTCCACCTGCGGGATCAACGTCTCGTTGAGTTCCTGCACGGCAGCGATGTGCATGGCCGTCGGGAACGTGTCGTTGCTTGACTGGCCCATGTTGACGTGGTCGTTGGGGTGCACCGGGTCCTTGGCTCCCAGCTTGCCACCTAGCAACTGGATGGCCCGGTTCGAAAGCACCTCGTTGACGTTCATGTTGCTCTGCGTCCCGCTGCCGGTCTGCCACACGTAGAGCGGGTAGTCTTCGTCCAGCTTGCCCGCGATGGTTTCGTCCGCCGCCTTGATGATCGCCTCCGCCTTCTCTGCGGGCAGGCGGCCGCTCTTCTGGTTGATCATCGCCGCCGCTTTCTTGACGTAGCCGTAGGCGTGGTAGACACGCTTGGGCATCTTGTCGTTGCCGATGGAAAAGTGCACCAGGCTGCGTTGGGTCTGTGCACCCCAGTAACGATCCGCCGGGACCTTGATGGAGCCCATCGAATCGGTTTCCGTGCGCTCGCCCGTGGCGTCGATGCCGATGGGAATGTCCTTGAGCGTGGACTTGTCGCTGCTGCTAAATAAACTCATAATGATTGTGCCGTTTGGAAATGACAGGTTGCGCGCGTGATTACACGGCAGCCTTGTACTCGGGCTTGTAAACCTGTGACTCGGTCCAGGCGACCAGGTCCTCGGGTTCTTCCACGGTGGCGAGCTTCTTGTCGAAGATCAGGCGTGCCACTTTCATGGCCGTCTTCACCTCGACGTTGAACACCTCGCGCTGCGGTGGGAAGAGCAGCCCGCGTTCGCGTTCCGAGGTGGTCACCTGATCGGCCAGCGCGTGGGCCGCCGTGATGAACATTTCCTCCGTGATGAGTTTGGGCCGGGTCAGAAATACCGCCAGCGCGATGGAAGGATAGACGTAGAAGTTGTTGGCTTGGCCCGGCTGGTACGTCTTGCCGTTCACCGTCACTTCCGGGAACTGCACGCCCGAGGCGAAGAGGACCTTGCCGCCCGACCATTCGTAGGCTTGCTGCGCGGTGCACTCGGCTTTGTCAGTCGGGTTGGAAAGCGCGAAGATGATGGGCCGCTCGTTGAGCTGGCTCATCGTCTCGACGATGGGTTGGGTGAAAGTTCCTCCCGCCGTGCTCACCCCGATGAGGATGTTCGGCTTGAGGGATTTTACCGCCTCGTGCAGATCCTTGGTGGGCGCGTGCTCATGCGCGTAGGGCTTCTGCCATTCGGTGAGGTCCTTGCGGGAAGGCTCCAGCAAGCCGTCCACGTCGAACAGGCTGACCTGCTTTTGCGCGTCGGCCTTGCTCAGGCCTTCCATGACCATGGCGCTGACGATCATGTTGGCGATACCGACGCCCGCGGAGCCCGCGCCGAAGAAGAGGATCTTCTGATCCTTGAGCTTTTCGCCCTTGATCTCCAGAGCGGTGACCAGCCCCGCAATGACCACGCAGGCCGTGCCCTGGATGTCGTCATTGTAGCAGAGCACCTTCTTCGTATAGTGGTCGAGCATGCGCAATGCGTCCGTGCCTTTCCAGTCTTCGAAGTGGATGCAGCACCCGGGGAAAACTTCCTGGACGGCGTCCACGAACTCGTCCATGAACGTGTCGAGATCATCGGTGGAAGGCGGCGGCTGGCGCAGACCCAGGTAGAGCGGATCATCACGCAGGCTCTGGTTGGTGGTGCCGATGTCGATCAGCATGGGCAGCAACCCATCCGGGGGCACGCCCGCGCAGGCGGTGTAGAGCTGCAACTTGCCGATGGGAATGCCCATGCCGTTGGTGCCAATGTCGCCCAAGCCCAGGATGCGGCCACCGCTGGATGCGCAGATAAAACGCACGTCCTTGACCGGCCAGTTCTTGAGCACCTCTTTTATCTTGCCCCGGTGTTTGATGGACAGGTACATCCCCTGCGCCCGACGGTAGATGTGGCCGAACTTCAGGCAGGCTTCGGCTACTGTGGGATCATAGACGATGGGCAGAAAGCGCTTGGGATCGCTCATGACGACCTTGAAAAACAGCGTCTCGTTGTATTCGAACAAACCGTTGAGGAAGATGTATTCTTCAATGGGCGATGGCTTTTGCGCCAGTTGGAACATCGCGCGCTGGAATTGCCGGTCCAGATCTTCGACTACGTCGGGCAGCAGGCCGACCAAGCCATGTCTTTCGCGCTCCTCTTGGGTGAAGGCGGTATCCTTGTTCAGACCGGGGTGGTCCAGAAGCGTCAGGCCGTTGAAGGCACCGCGGTCGGGTTGTGATGTCGTTTGCATAGTTTGTGGGATCCTGATGGTTGGTTAGATGCTCAGAGCGGTGCCATGAGACCTCTGCCCCATCCATGTCGGGACAAGAGGCAGCGTGGTCACACAAGTCACTCAAGCGAAGCGGCGTGGGTAATAAATCGCTCGTAAAGAGGTAGATGCATAATGATGTTTGGCGATGCCTCCATCGGAAAGGCAAATGGGTGACGCGCAACTGGCACAAAGGCCAGTGACGTTGAGGGCCAGACCCAGGAGAACGAGCGAGCCGACCAATGCCTCGACCGGCGGGGTCATCCGCGCGAACGCCACCACGGCGAAAGTCGGCAGCGGGGAGCCGGCGAACATCTTCACCGTGGCATCGGTGAACGCGCCGATCTTCGGCAGCCGCCCCGCTCCGTGGATGAGCATGCTCATCCCAAGCGCCAGACGCAGGACGGCGTAGCCCAAACAAGCCGGAGACAATCCGCGCCGCCACGGGCGCGCCAGAGAATTTGCGAAAGGAGTTTGCATTAGGAGGAGATATGTTCGGAGATCAAAAGGTGAAAGTCAGCCAGGTGGCGAGGTAGTCGAAGCTCTGGCCGCCGCGTCCGCCGGGTGCCTGGATCGCCGCGGCCGTGTCCCGGACGTAACTCCCGGCAAAAAAATGCGAGTAGGACAGGTCAAAGGTCAGGTGACGGTTGATGCCCCACTCCAGCCACGCGTTGGCTTCCGTGCCCACGTAGCGCGAGGAACCGCCGGGAAAACTCCCTCCGGTCGTCGACGCGGACGCGGGCGGACCGGGCAGCGAGGGCACGCCGCCGAAGTTGTAGACCCCGTCGCCCGTGTCCTGCCGCCAATAGCCAATTACCGTGGTGATCAGCCCCACGTTCTTGCGCAGGTGCCAGTCCACGACCGGATGGACAGCGAGAATGTTGCTCGGACCGATCAGCCCCGGTTCGCTGAAGTAGCTGCCTTTGGGGAACAGCGGGTTGAAGGTTTGCAAAGTCCCGTCGTGGCTGTTGGCGTCGCCGCTCGCCAGGTCCACGCGCAGGCTCACGTTGGGTCCGAAAGGCAGGCGCTGGAAGTAGTAGCCCAGGTCGACCGACGCCTCGTAGGCCGAGATGTTGGCGCTGCCGAAGCGGCCGAACTGGTAAAGCCCTTCCACGTTGTAGTGAAACTCGCCGGTGAGCGGCCCCTCCCCAAGCGGGAAGACCGTGCCGTGCAGCCGCCCGCCGAGCGAGTGGCGCGTCTCGTGGCCGGGCTGCGGCGGCGTGGAGAGAAGCGAGGTGAAGTTGGCCGTCTGATCGAACGCGCCGCGCTGACGGTCGTAGCCCAGGTAGTAGAGGTCGATGCTCGGCATGTCGGCCGAGTCTGGTCGGCGCAAAAACGGCAGCGAGAGCGTGCTGTAGACGCCCCAGAGTTGGGCCTGCTGGAGATCGTAGCCGTCGTCCCAGATGCCCTTGTTGGTGGCCACCTGCCGCGCGTAGAGCGCGTCCACCTTGAAGGCGGGGTTCTGGAGCGACACGCGAGCGGCATCAAAGGATTGGCGCACGTTGGGGCCTTCGCGGATGTCGATGAGCCGGTCGTCGCCGTAGGCCAGTTCCTGGCGGCCGAGCCGGACGAGCAGGGAAGTTTTGTTCGCGTCGCCGCCCAGTGGCAGGGTCACGTCGAAGAAGGCTTGGTGCAGATCGAAGTCGTCCCGGTCGATGCCCGGGCGCGGGCCGCCACGGCGACCCTCCTCGGTGTTGCTCTTGACCTGGAAGAAAAAGCGCAGGGCGTCGCCCACATGCAGGTCGGCGTGCAGGAGATAGCGCGCGAGATAATAGGAATCTGCCTTGCCGTCCACGGAGCCATTGCCCATGCCGAAGCCCGAGTAGTGCTCGAAGCGCTGACGCATGTCGCCGCCGAGCGTCAGGTACACGCGGCCGTCCGCATCCAAGGGGATGAACTTGAGCGGGTCCAGCCAGTCGGTGCTCTTGGCCGGGTCGCGCAGGTACGAGTAATCTTCCTCGTAGCGCAGGATATTGTAGGCGGGCGGCTCATTAGCGGGCCGCTCGGGGGCCGCCCCAGTGGGATCGAAAAACTGCCCGGGATTCTGCTGGGCGCGGGCACACGCTGCCGCGCCGAGGAAGGCCGCCCACGCCAGACCGACGGCCGTCCACCTTTTCCAAACGTCCGCGTGCGTCGGGTTCATGGATGCGCACGCCGCGTTTGGCCGCTGGCAGTCATCGGATCTCCGCCTGACTCTTGGAGGCGCGGACCTGAAGCGAAAGCGTGCCCTCGCACACGT
>CAXSED010000015.1:0-3818 GCA_964236475.1 uncultured Chthoniobacterales bacterium | reverse complement strand
TCCGCCTGACTCTTGGAGGCGCGGACCTGAAGCGAAAGCGTGCCCTCGCACACGTTCCAGAGCTTGAGTTCGGTGATTTCGTACATCTGTTTTGTTTTCTGGTTTGCCTCAGTCCTTCCAGGCGCGGGCGGGACCATATAGCCGGGCCGTCGTCTCCTGCTCGTAGGGCAGGTGCGACGGACGCCAGAGCAGTTCCATGAAGGCTCCCCAAGGCGTCTTGAAATACCAGATGCGCTCGCCGCGCTTGGGCTCACCGGCGGTATTCACCGGTTGGCCAAGCATGGTCCCACCGTGGGCCGCGACGGACGCCCCGGCGGCTTCCAGATCGTCCACGAAGAATGCCAGGTGCGCCGCGCCGATGTCGGTGGTGGCTGGCAGTTGCCGGTTCTGGCCGGGGGCGCGGATGGCGAGCAGCTCGACGTTGAGGTTCGGCCCCAGCCGCAACATGGCGATTTCGACCTGGTCGATCTCGGCCCCGGTGGGCGTCTCATGGAAGGGTCCCACCCGCCACAGCAGGTCGGCCCCCAGCGCCTCCGTGTAGAACGCGATGGCTTGGTCCATGTCCGGCACGGTGACGCCGTAGTGGTCCACGTTGCGAACGGTGGCGATACCCTTGGCCGGTTGGTCGTCGGGGGTTGTTTTCATGGCAGTATTTCTTGGTTCAGCGAAAGAGGTTGGCAAAGAAACCGCGCACCCAGGGCCACGCCTGTTCGCCCAGCACCATGCCGAGCAAACCGACGAGGGCGACCAGCGGAGGAGCCGGGGACTTGACCCGCACGGCGGCATAGAAGAGGCCAACGGCCAAGCCGACGAGCGCCGACAAGAGGAATGCTTTCATGGGCGGTGCATTTCCCCCCGCCCCCGGCTGCTCGGGGACGAGTGCGGCCCCCCTTGGCGAGACCCCGGTCCCGGTCGTATGCGGCATGAGCTTTTCAAGGGTTTGAGGTCCGGCTCAATTTGCGCTGGCCGGGGTAGCAGGCGGCGGCACGAAGAGGCGTGCAGAGGTCGTCTGCTCGTAGGGCAAATGGGCCGGACGCCGGACCAATTCCAGGCTGGAGCCCCAGGGGGTCAGGAAGTACCGGTGTTCTTCACCCGCCTTTGGGCCGTCCTCGTCGCGCTTTGGACCGGCGAACAGGCGCACGCCGCGCGCGGTGAGGTAATCGGCCGCCGCCGCCATGTCGTCCACCAGGAAGGCCAGGTGCCCCACGCTCAGGTCACTGTTGGACGGCTCCTCCAGGCTGGCGGAGCGGCCTTCGGGCGTGACGTACTGGAGCAGTTCCACGTTGAGATTCGGCCCGCAACGCAGGGTGGCCAACTGCACACGCAGGCTCGGGTCCACGCCGTAGTGGGTCGGCATCAGTTCGCCACCGCCGAGAGGACCGATCCGCCAGAGCAACTGCGCGCCGAGCACTTCGGTGAAAAATGTCACCGCGGCGTCCAGGTCCGGCACGTTGAGGCCGGTGTGGTCCACGCCCCGCACGCCCGGGATGCCAACGGCGGGCGGCTTTTTCGCCGGTGCGGCCTCCTCTGCTCGGAGAAACGCGATGACCTTGGCGGCAAACTCCGCGGGCTGCTCGTCGGGAAGGTAGTGGCCGCAGCCGGGCAGGACCTCGCCGCGTACGTTGGTGGCGACAGTTTCCATCGTCTTGCGCAAGGCATCGCCGACCCCGGTCTCGCCCGCCAACGCGAGCACTGGCATCATCAGCTTCGTCTTCGCGCTTTCCTTGTTCTGTCGGACGCTCTCGAAGATGGCGCGGTAGTAGGCGAACCCGGCCGTCATCGCGCCGGGCTGCTGGTAGGCGCGCGTGTAGACTGCCACATCCTCGGTCGGCACCGCGTCCGGGTGAAAACCCTTGCGGGCGAAAAGCCAGCGCATGTAAACGTCTTCACGTCCGGTGATCAACGCCTCAGGCAACTCGGGCAGGGTGTTGAACGAGAAGTGCCACGTCTTCACGTTGACGGCTGCCGATACCAGCGTGCCGGCCTCGGGACTCAGGCCCGGCAGGCCCGCGTCCGCAACGACCAGACGGCGGACTTCCGCAGGGTAGGCCGACGCGTAGGCATAGGCTACCCAGGCACCCACGTCATGCCCGACGAGGTCGATCTGCTCGAACCCGAGCGCGGCGACGAGTTGGTGGATGTCCTCCGCAACATTGCCCACGTCGTAACCACCTTCCGGCCGCCCGGATTCGCCCAACCCGCGCAGGTCGGGGACGATGGCCGTGAACCCCTGCGCCGTCAGCGCAGGCACGACCCGGTGCCAGGCATGGGAAGTTTCCGGCCAACCGTGCAGCAGGACAGCCGGCGGCGTAACGACAGAGGTGTGGTCTGGCGTCCCGGCGGCTCCTTGGGGCTGGTGGACCGTGTAGGACAAACGCACCCCGTTGACCTCCAGATTTTGGGTGTTGGGTGGTTCGATGGCTGATGCAGGCATAATGTTAGAAAGGTTCGAGGTGGCTCAGGCGTTCGTCGAAAGGGCTGGCGAGCAGCGGCTGGAGCCGGGTGCGAAACTGTTTGGTCAATTCGGACACTTCGTGTTCCTGCCGGGCGGCCTCGCTGTCCCAGGCTTCCAACAGCGTGAAGTGGTTGGTTCGGACGAGTTCGCGCAGCACCTCGAAGCGCCGTGCGCCCGGAGCGTGGCGGCAGGCGTCTGCGTAAGCCCGCAGCATCGCGAGGGCTTGGTCTGCCTGCTTGGGATCAACGTCCACCAAAGCGAGGACGCAGACCGTATCCGCCGTGGATGGGGTCGATGCCGGGATTTGCGCTCGGAGGATGGGAGCCGCGACGAGTGCAACCGCAGCGGTCAACAGGCACAGCTTGCGAAGTGTGCTTGGCAGATGGTTGGTCATGGCAGGGTGAAGATTTCTCGTGTTGCTCGGCGATGTACCCCGAAAACAGAACTCTCCTCCGATCCAGCCAATGGAAAAATCACGGCCTTGGATTTCCGCTGAAAAAGACGGCGTTGAACACAAGTTTGAAGAGGTTTAACCAACTCCCTACCTTCGAATGCGATGGCATGACATAGCAACTAAATCCCTGCGCCGTTCCTCTCGTCTTGTTGCCTAAAGCGATCAGTGCTTACTTGGCTGCATCATGAGCGATGAACTGCGCGCCTTGCTGGAGCGGCACTGTCCGGGCAATAGTGCCTCGACCGGCCTGGCGCGCCTGAGCATCTCGCGCACGGGCCTGTCCACGGAACCGGTCGCCTCCGCCCGCTACCCGCGACTTTGCATCGTGGCGCGGGGACGCAAGCGGGTGTTCCTCGGCGGCGAAGAACTCTTCTTCGACCACACGCGGTTCCTGCTCACCTCGGTCAACCTGCCGGCGACGAGCGAGGTCGTGCAGCCGCCGTACCTGGGCGTCAGCCTAACCCTCGATCTGACCGCCCTCACCTCGCTCCTGCTCGAAATGCCACCGGCATCAGACGACGACGGGGAAGCGCCTTCCTACCAGCCGCTCGTGGCGGTCCCGGTGGACGGCGATTTGCTGGAGGCGGTGTTGCACCTGGTCCGCCTGCTCGACCAGCCGCAGCACCTTCCGATGCTGGCACCGCTCGCAGAACGCGAACTCCTCTACCGGCTGCTCGTCGGACCGGCGGGCCGGCCGCTCCAAGCCTGGCTGCGGCCCACGGGCCGCGCGGCCCAGATCGGCCGGGTAACCCGGCTGCTGCGCCGCCAGTACAGACAACCCATTCGCATCGAGGCGCTGGCCCGGCTGGCGGGCATGAGCACGCCGACCTTTCACCGGCACTTCCGAGCCGTCACCACGATGAGCCCGCTCCAGTTTCAGAAGTGCATCCGGCTCCAGGAAGCGCGCCG
>CAXSED010000014.1:17620-55886 GCA_964236475.1 uncultured Chthoniobacterales bacterium | reverse complement strand
CGGCGTTGAGCCGACCCCACCATGCGCGCGTCGCTGGCAGCGAGAAATCGGGGAAAGCCGTCCGGCCGGGCCATACCTGCCCAGCGTACACCGCGCCGCCCGGCGTGTGGCAGAGCAAATGATTGGCGAGCGCTTCGTCGAAAATTGGATAACCCGGCTCGTACTTCACTCCCGGGTCGATGATGGTAATCACCCGAAAACCTTGATCGCGCAGACGAACCAACATCGACGGGACATCGGGAAAACGAGTGTGATTCCAGGTGAATACCCGGTACTCATCCATGTAGTCGATATCCAACCAGAGCGTATCGCAGGGGACGCCGGTTTTTTCGCGGTAGTCGTTGCCCAATGCCTCCAGTGACTGTTGGGTATACGGGAACCAGCGGCATTGGTGGTGTCCGAGCGCCCAGAGGGGCGGTGGCTGCATCCGGCCAGTCAGAATGGTGTAGGCACGCAGAATATCCTGCATCTGCGGCCCGGCGAAAACGTATTCCGTGTATTGGCCGTTGCTGAAGCGCAGTTCATACTGTGTGGGGTCGGAGAACTCGATGTTAGCTCGTGAACTATTGTCAAAGAAAAATCCCGCCATGCCCAGTTGGCTCTGCGGCTGATGGTAGAAGAAGGGAATCGAAACATAGTAAGGGTCGAATTGTGTGCTTCTCGGGTCGCCGCGAGGATCGTCGCCCGGATATTTCGCCCGGTATTCGCTTTCGACGTTCTGGTTGAGGATGTCGGTGTTCCAAAGCGAAAACTGACGGCCCCTGCGGTCGAAGCGACCGCTTTTTTCGCCCAGTCCGTAGAAAGCGTCCTCTCGCCCGCAGCGACGGCGGACCAGGAATTCATCGTTTAGCGTGGCGTAAGTGCAGGGCTGGCCGTCGGCGTCCTCGGCGCTCTCGAAGATGACGCTGCCGTCGGCACGGTGAGCATCGAGCCGGAACGGCGATTTGCCGATGGATAACACCATTTGCGCGGTGGTCACAAGCACGCGGTCCGGAGTTTCGGCGACGGAGAATTCCGCGCTGCCGCCAAGCGCGGCTAGGCCGCCAGCGAGCACGGCGCAAGTGGGCTGCTCGTCAAAGATACCTTGGCGGCTGATCTTGATCCGCAGTACGTCCGCGCGCAGCACATCTACCCGCAACCATTCATTCACCCCGAGCTGCATCCTTACCCCGCGCGGCGTGGGGATGAGACCGTCAGCGGATGGTGAACGTAGCAAGTATCGTGTGTCGGGCGAGGTGCCAATAGGCATGGTGGTACGGTTCTAATCCATGGCCCGGTGACGCGCAAGATACACGCCTGATAGCTGACCCACGTCGACACGGTTCGGTCGGCTACTCCCAACCGGGCTCGAACCGGTAGTCTACGGTTTAGAAGACCGTCGATTTGCCAAGCGCAGAAGGATTCGTTGCCATTTGGTTGCCGGTTTGGTTTCTTATCGCGTATATGGAGGCAGATGAAAGCCACCGCATTTTCTGTCCGACCTTATCACGATTCCAAGCGGCCAAAGCTCAAATTCGTAGCGACTGGCCCGTTGATCCAGGGGAAGCGGTGGCGGCGGTTTTTCGAGACGAAAGCCGAGGCTGAAGGCTTCTTGCAATTGAAGAAGGTCGAACGCGAAAACCACGGCGCGCGTGCGCTCGAATTTCCTGAAGCGTTGCGGATCATGGCGGCTGAATGTGCCGCGACGCTGGAACCGTTCGGCTGGACGTTGCGAGACGCCGTGGCGTTTTGCCTTCCGCACCTACAGGCCAAGCACCGTTCCTGCCCGATTGAACGCGCCAAGGACGAAATGCTAGCAGCGAAAAAGAAGGACGGAGCAAGCCGTCGTTACGTCGAAGACCTCCGCAGTCGCCTGGGACAAATGGCGACAGGATTTCCGGCGAAACCGCTGGCTGAGTTTACCGTTGCAGACGTGGACGACTGGCTGCGCGGCTTGCCAGTGGCAGCACTCACCCGCAATCACTTTCGGCGTGTGGCAAGTTGCCTTTTCGCCTTTGGCATGGAGCGCGGTTATTGTGCCACCAATCCAGCGGCAAAATCTGCCAAAGCAAAGACGTTGGAAAGCACCGTTGGACTTCTCACCGTGTCCGAAACAGCACGGCTTCTCGAAGCCGCTTCCGTTGATCTTCTGCCAGCTATCGCCGTGCAAGCGTTTGCCGGTCTGCGACGGGCGGAAGTCGAGCGGCTAGATTGGAAGGAAATCGACTTGGCCGCAGGGCTACTCGAAGTTCGAGCCGACAAAGCCAAGACCGCCCGGCGACGGTTAATCAAGATTCAGCCAAATTTGTCCGCGTGGCTGGCCGCGCATGTCCGACTGGCCGGTCCAGTAGCTCCCGTCAATTATCGGGTCCGCTTAGACGAGGCCCGGACAGCGGCCAAGCTCGCTGAATGGCCCCACAACGCGCTGCGGCACGGGTTTGCCAGTTACCACCTTGCCCACTTCAATAACGCGGCAGAATTGGCTCTGGAACTCGGCCACACAAACAGCGCGCTCATTTTCACTCATTATCGCCAAGTGGTGAAGCCGAAGGAGGCAGCCCGGTATTGGGATTTGAAACCCTCTGGAACAGAAGAAACCAACATCGTTGTGATGAATCGCTGAGTCGAGCGCGGCAGGGCTGACAGTCGCTTCCAAGCGCACGAGGTTGGCTGCATCAAATTCACGGGACGTAAATGGCCGTGCCCCCGAGTTCGACGTAAGTGATTCCGCCTGCTACGAGCACGCCGCCACTGGCCGAACCAACAGCCCCTTCGCTCTGAATTCCCTGCTGCTGTAGGATGACACCGTTCGCGCCGATCTCCGCTGCCTTCTCCTTGAGGATTCGCATGGCGACGTTGGTTTTCGTCTGACGGCTGATCCCGAGCTTGCCTTTGCTAGACGCCGTGATGAGGCCGATGGTGTCGTACTTCCTGGCTGGCGGCTGCAAGTAGATTATCACCTTGTCCGGGGTCGTAGCTGGACGGACCTGACCCGTGATGATGGCCGAATTGTCGGTGCAGGCGGCGAGCACAGAGAGAAGACAGAGGCAGAGGATGTATTTCATCCCCGCTGGATACGCGCGCTTTGTCTGGAAATCCAGACAATTTGAGATCGCCGTCCTGCCATGCTCGGCGCGTGGAAGGCAAAGCAGCCAAGAAACCCCAGAACATCATTGGCCCGCAGGTCGCCCGGGTGCGTTATCAGCAAGGGCTGTCGCAGACTGAACTCGCCGCGAAGTGTCAGCTTGCCGGATGGGATGCTTCGCGTGGCATTATCGCCGGGATCGAGGGACAGGTACGTTGCGTCACCGATTCGGAATTTGTTTTGCTGGCGCAGGTATTCGGCGTTTCACTGGAAAGCCTACTGCCTCCCTGAAATCCGGTCGCTAGCCATCGTCACCTTTGCACGGAGCAACAGAAACATTTCTGCGGCTGCGGTCGAGGGGGGGGTGTGGGTGGCGTGGGGTCGGCGGGGGAGGGCACGCTGGCCCGCAACTACAATGTATCCCCCGGCGTAAATTTTCTCCTCTTAAAAACCAAGGTGAAACGTAAAACGAACCCCAATCGAACGACCCTTGGGTCGGTCACAAATTCTGACGAGAAAGCTCTTCTCGACTACATGCACGGGCATGTAACGGACCCGGCAGGGCAGAGCGTGGAGGGCCAGCAGAACGACGCCTGTTTTTATGAATACGCGCGTATGTGTCCGGTGCTCTGCAAGCTGGCAATAGAGTTTCAGAAACGTGGTTTCAAACCCGACCGCGCCGCAGAGGAAAAAATCATCAAAACAACCTTGGGTAGGCTGGATGAAACGGTGCTTTATTATCAGTGGCTCTGGCTTGGGTCACAATCGTATTTTCCTCACCTTTCTTGGCGTGACGTTCCGCTCACTGAGAGGCCGCGCGTTGCTGATAAGGCCGCACCGCTGCCGACTTTACGGATGGTTGAGTGCGCTCATTACGGAGAAAAGGCGAAAGAAGCAAACGAACTCGCGCACAAGGATTACGAGCGGAGAACGCGCGGCATCTTGAGCGCGGAGGAAATGGTTTCGATTAACGAGAAGTATGGCGCGCCGACCGCAGTTTGGAGACTGGAAGAGAAGCACGAAATCATCGCCATGTTTCGACTTGATACACGACTGAGCAAGAGCCGTCTTGTGGAGAGTTTCCAGGCATGGCTGGAACTTCCAGAAATCTCCGTTCACTTGCAGCAGGGAAAGACCTTGGAAAACCGAATGGTCGCTGGTGCCGCCGACCGTCTGAAAGATCTGGCAATCTGGAAGTTGTACCGGCAACAGGACAACAACTATGCCGCCGTCCGTGACTTCCTGGTGGAGAATCAGAAGCGGGACAGTCGGGGAAATCGCATCCCGTTCCTCGATGGAAGACGTGGACGGGGCATCGCTGGGAGACGCGCGGTTGACGCGATGGCTAATCGTCCCCAGTCGTATTTCCTAGATGCGGTCAGCCGGGCGGAAAAATATCGTAATGCCATCTTCGTTTTTGAGGGATGGCAGGAACGGGAGCGAGAATGGGAGAAGCGCGTCGCCGATCCTGCTTCACCTGTATATCGGCAGTATCCTTCTCATCTCAAGTAGCTGTCAGATAGCAGGTAATGACGAGTTTCTCGGATGGATGCCCGAGACGCGAATACTGCCGTGCGAACGTGCGGGATTCTGCGTCACCATGCTGAAATCCCTTGTCACAAAACGCGAACTTGCTGCGAGTCTGAGCTTATCGCCGCGCTCGATTGATTACCTTGTTTCCCGGAAAGTAATTCCGGTGATCCGGCTCTCCTCCCGCTGCTTGCGCTTCGACTTCGAGAAAGTCCGCGTCGCGCTCGGCAAGTACGAGGTCGCCGCCAGCAACCGCAAATCCTAAACGAAACACCCCCCGCCTGCGGCCAAGCAAGCGAGGGGCGGGTTGTCTCTATCGTGCTGATTTGAGGCTACCTTAGCCGCTCTTGGCTGGCAAGGGGGGAACACTCCATTTCACCTGTCATGAACGAATATTTGACGGAGGGGATCGACACCCTCCACCGCATCTTCGGCAAGGGCGTCGCGCTGACGCCATGCAAGGGCAAGAAGGCGTTCCGACGAGGCTGGAACAAGCTGATGAATGCCGACATGACGCCGCAATATTTGAACGCCTTCCCCGGCCCGAATATCGGCGTGGTTTGTGGTAAGAACTCTGACGGTCTCTGCGTGCTCGACATCGACGGCGACGACTACCTCGCCGCCTTTTTTGCCGCCGTACCGGAGGCACATCGCTGGTCGCGAGTGCGTGGCAGGCACGGCGCAAAATTCTTCGTGCGCGTACAGGGGAGTTACCCGCGTACGCACTTTCTGGTCAAGGACGGCGCGGAATGGGGCGAGTGGCGGAGCAACGGGGCAAATTGCGTGGCTTGGGGGAATCACCCCGATACGGGCTTGCCATACGTCTGGGAAAATCCTAACCCGCCGCCGGAAATCCGCTTCGAGGTCATCGCCCACGCACTCGTGCGGGTGGGCGTATGCAAGAAGGTCAACGGCCAGGGCGCGAAGTTGAAACCCAAGGCCACCACACACAACGACAACAGTTCGTCTGCATCTGTATCTGCATCTGCACCCTGTGCCCTGCAACCTGTATCCTGTGCCCTACATAACACGGCATCGGTCGGCGACGTGGTGGCGAGGATCAAGGCGCGGAACCAGATGCGGTCCAGCGTGGCCGAACATTTCGGAAGGCTGCAAGACCTGTACAGCCGTTTCATCGAACCCCGGTTTCAAGCCGCAGCGCAACACCGCAACGGCTTCATCGTCGAAGCAATTCCGTTCCTCCTGCGATGCGTCTACCCCGAGGTCGCTGTTCACCTCGCCATGATGTTTTACGATGCGAACAAAGCCCTGTTCAAAGACACACGCGAGCGGCACGAATACGAGGTTCGTGTGATGGTTCAAGATGTCGAGAAAACCTATTTCGAGCAATTGAGCGACGTAGAGAAGGAAGTCTTCACGATATTGTCACCGCAGGAACGGTCTGCCTTCCGCCTCTGTCGGGACTTGGCGCTGCTAGCATCTACACCGACAGAACCGATGACTTTTTTTCTGTCGTGCGCTGAACTCGCCGCTCGCCTGGATATATGGGATGCTCAGGCACACCGCCTTTTGGTCGGATTCGTCAGTGTCGGCATCCTACTGCCACTCCAAAAGGGGGAACGTTGGAAACCCGGAGTACGTCCCAAAGCATCGACATTTCGATGGCTGCTTCCGTCAAGAAGTGACGAGGACTTTGCTCGCTCTCGGTAAATCAGTTTCCGAAAACCAGTACGTAGCGCAACCAAGTAAGTGAGCGGAAGGGGCTGGGTAGAGAAGAGAGACGATCTCTCAATCTGTAGTCAGACATTGATTGCATTTTACACGAAAGTGGCTCAGCTCAATCTGCTTCCTTCTGACCAAACGGCGGCGGTGTTCAACGGAAAAATTGCTGGTCTGATCAAGAACACGCTTGCCATGACCCAAGATTGAAATGGTACGTTTTCGTCATTGCCTATCAATATTCCACTAAATATTCATAGCACTCGCAGCTCGCAAGTGCCGTAAAACCACTTCGGCAAATCGATCTTCCGCAACTCGGACTATCGGGAGATCGAACGGTGGCAGATCGATGTCCTCACCTGCTACCAAAGGTTCTCCAGATTTCATGCCGAAATTTACAACTCCAATACTGTGTAATGGATGGCTCACAAAACTGCCTATATCTCCCTCGCCACCGCCAGGACAAACGAACAGCCCCGTAATCGGTTTGTCGAATCGGCCGTAGTGATATAAGTATGTGGTCATCTGGTGGAGGTCTTCCCGGCTGACTCCATGGGCCGCATACTTGCCAATCCAGGTATACCTCTTGAATTTGGCATCCAGGACGGCGACGGGTCCGCTGTCTTTCTCGATGATCAGGTCCGGGCGAATCCTCCTTCGCTCACCGTCCACGAGCCATTCTCCGCCAGTGTCGTTGGGACTATAAACGCGGAATTCCGGCGGCAGACGCGCACTCAGAACCCCTTGCAGGTAGTTCTCCCACAGTTCGGCTATGTCGATAAAGAACGAGGGACCTTTTTCCGCAGACCCGTGTGTGCCGGAGCCGAACCGCCGGATGATTGCCCGACTCGCGTGCATGAGAGGCCGGTAGCCCTCGTTCAGTTTGGAATAACGGATGCGGTCCAACTCCTCCGGCATCACACTTTCAGGTTGCCGCACGCCGAAGCCTGCCAACCGTTCCCCGTGGGCATGGAGATCACCGACAAGCCGGCCGTACGGCGTGCCCTCTAGCTTCTTGAGCACGAAGCGGATCGTCCGGTTGATAATGATATCAGGCGTGAGCGGCCGGTAGACGCAGGCAAACCGGCTGCCGTCGGCGAGGTTGAGCCGGATGTGCCGGGGAACATCGAGCCGGCCACGGAAAAAACGCTCGTTGATGGGTTGCGCGCGGTACTCGCGCGGGAGATGAAAGTGCCGGAGAGCCTGTTGAAAAAGGCTGCGCCATAGCAAGACTAGGAGCCACTCGGCGCTGTCGCGCTGCGGAGCGATCACGGTGGCGGCGTCCGGCGGGAGGTAGATGCCCGTTGTGTAGCCCAGGAGGTACTCCAGCCAGTCCGCTCCCCAGCGCGGCTTGATCTCGAGGGTGAGTTGATCTCCGTCGATCTGCGTCGAGTACGTGCCGATGTAATGCGACACCGAAAAGCAAAGCGGAGCCGCGTCGTCTGTGTCATCGACGCGGTTTTCATCAAAGGTCGGCGTAATAATCTCCGGCAGTTCCCGCCCCGCCCCCCGCCCCCGGCCAGAAAACGAGACAAAATCGACTTGGTTTGCCCGGGTATCGCGGTTGAGCCGCGCAATCGCCCGCATCAAACCTTTCCGCACCGGTCCGCCGTAGGGTTGATGCGGCCGGCTGTCGTAAAAGGCGACCGTCTGGTTCAAGACCCAGGTTCCCCTTTGACAAACGCATCACGCAGCCGGGCCACAACTGGTCGGCGCGCGGCAAACTCCGCGCCGAGGTATTCTTCGATCAACGGTTCTAAGTGATGCACCCAGAGTTGTTCCCGTGCATACACAGTGATCCGCAGCGACCCCTCGTCGTTCGGTTCGCAGAAATCGGGAATTTTCATGAAGTAAGCGTGCCCAATGCCGTGGTCCTCGGACCGGTCTAGGCCACCGCTGCTCTCCGGGGCGACCAGCGCGGCGTTGAGCTGGTCCGCGCGCTTCGCGAGATCGGTCAGGTCTGCCAAGTCGATCTTTACCCGGGGACCGCGTGGGGGCGGGAGGTCGTTCCAGTCGTAGAGCGCGCCCGTGTCGGGTGGGTGTTTCATGAACAGGAAACGCCGCCGCAATGCCAGATCAAAACTGTCCAGGCTTTTGTCCACGGTGTTCATCGTGCCGATAAGGTAAACGTTGCGCGGGACAACAAACTGCCCGAAATACGGGATCTTGATGGCTTCGCCGCGGTACTCAAGGGCGTAGAGCACCTCGCCGAAGACGGCGGATACGTTCGCGCGGTTAATCTCGTCGATGATCAGGACAAAAGACTCGTGCGGACGCTGCGCGGCGAGGTCGCAAAATCGTTTGAACGCGCCATTCTCCAAGCGGTAGCTCAAGCCTTCTTTATCGTTGACGTTGGGAACGATGCCGCCGATAAAATCCTGGTAGGAATACGCCGGATGAAACTGTACGATCCCGCAACGCTCATCGTCAGGCGGCAGCGTTGAAGCCGTTGCAGGAGTATCGTTGGTAGGCGCGGATTTCTTCTCCAACCAGTAGTCTGGATCGTCCTTGTCCGGTTCATCCGCAGGCGGTGCGTCGGCGGAATCATCCTCGCCGCGTTCGATCAAGGCACGCGCCACCAGCTTGGCGTCGTACGTTTTGCCAGTGCCGGGCGGACCGTAGAAGATCATTGCGCGATTGCCTGCCCGTGCCTTCATGACGGCCTTTTCTAGTTTGCCCACGGCGTCCGACAGTGAGGCGACGAAGAGAAACTGTGCGAACAGTCGTCGCTCCAGCGTCGGCTGTTCACTGTAAGAAGGATTGCCGCTGATTTCAGAATAGAGATCTGGGGCGGCTGCGGGCCAAGCCCCAGCAAAGTCGCGCAGCCACACGGTCCAATTGCCCTGCCAGGGGCTATTCCACTCGAAGCCGCCGACGAGTTCCCGAAGGATCGGCGCGAGGTTGAGGTAGGAACGCAAGCTCAGGACTGGGAAAAATTGGTCGCGGTTGGCGAGCATCCAGAGAAATTTGGTGACGAACTTCGCCTCGCCGGGCAGATCGGGTTCGTGACGGTTGAGGATCACGAAATCCAGCGCGTCTCTCCTGTCGCGGCAGGAAAGATAGAACCGGATAATTTCGAATGGAAAGTGGTGCGAGGCAAACCAGGACTCGGGGTTGCTAAAGGTCGAGGGCTTGGTCTTCGAATTTTCGTGGTGCTGATCACCCCGCGCAGTCGAGGCGAGTCGAAAATCTTCCTTCCGGTTGCCGACGTGCAGGAGGTCGAACACTTGGGTGATTTGCTCGGTGTGTGCTTTCAACACTTCATCTCGGTTATAAAAAGTGGTGAAATTGTTCAGCACGACACCCCATCCTTCATCGGTTGGGATATCGGCATCCATCGGACCACCGCAATCGGTTTTCTCGATCGCTTCGAGCGTGGCGCGGGTGGCCGGCAAATCCCATTGCTCCGCGATCTGGTAGATGCGGTCGAAGCGGCTCGCCAGACCAGTGTGTTCGCTGATGAGGCGGCGGCGGTTATGCCAAAGGTGGCGGAGTTTTTCCAAGGTGATGCTCATACTTGCTGTTTTTGGTGACAGTGGGCTAGGGAGATAAGATCTATTTCTGGATCAGAAGAACAGCAAGTAATCCTTGCTCTCGCACAAATTTCTCGCGTTGTCGTAGAGCTACGTTATTCTATGAAGTGAAGTCGTGAGCGAAATTCGGCCCCGTGCCGTGTGAACCTTCGGGGTTCCTATACTCACGGCTTTTTCTATTTCTTCGTCGATTCGGCGAAACGCTCCTCTATGGTGAGTGGATTGCCTGGTGTCCAGAGGGTACCCTGTGGGCCAAAATGCAAGTCGTGGATTTCGTCGATCTGCGGCGTAAGCATCCGCAAGAATCGTTCGTCTCGCAGTAACTTGCCGGTACGTGGGTCCACGCGCGGTTCGTAGAAGCGTTGGAGCGCCCAGAGAAAATAATCCGCAGCTTGGAGAGGGACATCAATCTTCGGAGCGGAGACCATAATGTGCCAAGCATCTTCTCCGCCGCGCGCAAAGCCGAAGCTGGATGCGAAATCCGCTTCCGCGTGCTCAATGGCAGCACGAATAGCCTCGTTGCGGTCGCTCTTTCCTCGACGAGCGACACACACGCAGTAGCGGTCAGCGAAACTGTGCAGCCAGCTAAAGAGCCAACGCATCAGCCGGTCGTAAAGGTCATTGGGATTGTACCGATATGCAGGGTCTTCGGCGTTGCGTCGCTTCACCTCGTGTAAGATGGCTTCCTTGTCGCAGATGACGGCGTGAAAGCGCAACCGTCTCTTCTCTCGCATGAGCAGGTCGAACATCTGAAAACGCACCTCTGGCATGTCGTCCTTTGCGTGGAAAAGAAGCGCGGTCTTCTTTCGGTCCGGGCGGAAAGATTCCACTCCATGAAAGTATGGATGAGCTAGCAACGAAGCGCGCAACGCCGTGAGTTTGGCCGTGAGGTCCAGTGGGTCTTCGACCTCCAGTTTGCCGAGCAGGAAAAAGCTCGAACATCCGTCTCTGCCGACGATGCCGGTGCGGCGATTGGCGAACAACGTGGGATCGCCCGCTTCATCGACGAAGAGATGGCTCGTTTCCTCGCTCATTGTTTTGCCGTTGCACCGCGCTTGTGCTTGGAGGAACGAAACCGCCCGTACAGCATTTCCTCGATCTTGCCAGCGGCTTTCAACACAGCGTCCAGGCTGTAATCAGGAGTGGCTTGGTCCGCTCCCAGATAGCCTGACAAATACTCAGCCGAACCAATGTCGAGTGCGAGGCGTTCGGTGACGAGATAAGCAACGGCTTCGGCCTCGAACTCGCGCGTCGGCAAGGACAGCGACTTTCGGGGAAGCCAGAAGGCGTCTTCCGTGACGCCGAGGTGGCCGCAGAAAATGTGCGCGAGTTCATGTGACAGCGTGCCGATTTGCTGGGCTTGGGAGTGCTTCAAATTCAGCGCAATATGGAAGACTTCCGTGGGCTTCGGGCTGCGCGTGGCAATTCCGGCGACGTTCGTAGCTAGATCTTTGTACTCGATTTGGATGTGGATCGAAGCGCACGCGCGCAGGAGTTTTTCCAACATTCCTGTTGGTGGCTTGCCTTTGACTGGAAACGGATTCAAGGCAAGGGCCGGCACGCGGTCTTTCTCCGGGTCGATGGGTTCGGTATCGCTGAGGTCAAACACGAATGCCACCGGTCCCATGGGTTGCAGGATCACATAGGACCGGGCGGCGGGACGCACCCGGCGTCCGTATTCTTTCTCCCACCGGGGAGCACGCAGGGCGTAGACGATGCCTCGATTCTGGACGTGCAGCAGCATCGCGTTAAAGGGAGCGAATTGAGGAAAGCGGCGGGTGAACTCCAGCAATTCTTTCAGTTCGGGGCCGGTGCGGTAAGCCAACGAGCGGTCAACGAGTTCATCGAGCGCGCCGCGTGGGTTATCTTCCGCCACGGGCAAGAGCAAGTCCGGGAAAAACTCCTGCTGTTTCGTGCGAGTTGTATGTGGCATCAGCAGAGACTATGAAAGCGGCTGTGAGGTGGCCCGGAACCGTGTTCCACTTCGAGGTTCAGAGGCCGTAGAGGGCGGCGACGCGGGCGTCGATGTCGGCTTCGACGCGGAGAATGGCATCGGTCGCGGCGGCGGTTTCGTCGCGGGCGGCGGCATGGAGGGCTAGCGGGAAACGGGGACGGCGGCGGGAAAACTCGGCGGCGGGCAGCGACCAGGGCATTTCGAGCAGGTTGCGGCTAGTGGAGTCGGCGGGATCCAAGCCGCAATCGCGCAGGAAACGCTCGACCCGCGCGCGGCGTTCGGTGTGGAGGCGTTGCGCCTCGCGCGCCAAAGCGGCGACCGTCGCGCGGTCGGAGTCGGGGGCGTCGGGGATTGGCAAAATCGCTAGATATTGAGCGCGAAACTCAACGACGCCCCCAAGAAGCTGTGAGCATACATCCCGAAGGAAGAGTGTAGTGAGCTTTGAATTTAGGACGCCGAGGAGAAACCAGTCGGCTGAAGGTAGAAAGAAGCACTTATTGTTCAGAAACCGACCGTACTCCTCCATCGTAAACCGGGCTTCCTTGCCAATTTCAGGGTAGATGATTTTGACTCCTTCAAACCATGTTCGGTATGCCATCTGGGGTTGCTGAAGTTCGTACCAATTTTGCCGTGTCGCGCGATGATCTAAGCCTACGCGCTTTCCCTCGACGTTGAGATAAGAACGGAACGGCCGGAGATGATTTTCGACCGAGGGATAATGATGAATATCAAGGCTGTGATAAGCGTAGATAATATGTGTGTCACGATAATGTGTCTCGTAAGCCCGCACGTCGTCACCGGTAATCAGCGGTTTGATTATTTCCGCTGCCAGTGGCGTTTCAGCAACAAGCTGGTCACGTTGAGCTTGGTTGATACAGAAGGCGGCATTGTGCCCGGTTTTCACACCCCAACCCAGCACGCCGTGGCAAATCTCGCCGAGACGCGGTCCGCTTTGTTCCATACGATTTCTTAGGTCAGCAGAGGCCGCACTTCCCACGCGCGGTTTCCCAGGCCCGAATTGTGACGCTAAGACCTCATTCCCAATGGTTGCGAAATGCTGCGCCATTCCTGTCGCATACGAAACCTCAAGATCATCAACCTTTACCCACCTAGTACATTGTTCCCCCCGTGGAGCATGTTCCCAAATTGTAATGGCTGTGAGTATGGCGACCGCTTGAAAGACGGGTAGCTCGCCGAAATCGGCAACGAGATGCACCGCCTGCGCGTCGAGCAAATATCGGCGCAGCTTTTCCCCGTACCCGGCCCGCAGCCATTTGTTCGAGGAGATAAACGCAGCGATGCCACCCGGACGGAGGAGTTCCTGTGCGCGGGCGTAGAAGTAAACGTAAAGGTCGGTGCGTTCGTCGTGCACGGCGGGGAAGTTGCGCCGGAGCATAGGCTTGAGCGGTTTGATAAGTTCCATCCGCACGAACGGCGGATTAGCCACGATGATGTCGAAGCCGCCAGGGACGTTTGCGGCCAGGGTGTCTCCCAAGTTTAGCCCGCCTGCTAAATCGCCCAACGCCGGGGGGGGCGCGAAGACTTCCGCGAATTCTACCGCCCAATCGAACGCCCCGGCGGGGGCCTCGCTTTGCAGCCAAGTTCGCAAATCCGCCCGCGAGGCGTCGGCGGCGGCGCGCAGTTCGCGTTTCTCCGGGCCGTGCGCGAGCAGAAAGGCTGCCTTGGCCTGCTGGAATTTGCGGATTTCCACGTCCCGGAACGACCCCTGCCCAACGAACACCCGCTGCGGGTCGGGCGCGGCGAGGCTGTCGCCGCTTTCAATCTTGAAATCCAAGTTGGGTAATGGTGGCGGCTGTTGTCCCTCATATTCCACGGCGAGGGAAAGCCACAGGCGCAGCCGGGCAATGTTCACCGCGAAGGGGTCCAAATCGACCCCGTATAGATTGTGCTGGATGATTTCCAGCTTGCGCGCGTGGACGCTCGCGGCGTCGGGCGCGCCCGTGGCGAAGAGACAGGCGCGCAGGTCAAGCAGCTCGTGAAGCATCCCGAGCAGATAGGCCCCGCTGCCGCACGCTGGATCGCACACGCGCACCCGGCGCAGGGCAGCTAGAACGCTTTCGCCATTGCCCAGCGCAGCGGGATCGTGCGCGTCCACAAATCGGGCGAGCGCGACGGGCGTTTCGGGCAGGACACCGGCGAGGAAGTGTTTGAGCGCCTCGCGGCACATGAAGGCGACGATGGGTTTGGGGGTGTAATAGCTGCCGCTCTCGTGGCGGCCGGTGACGAGTTCCTCGAAGACTTTGCCGAGCATTTCGGGATCGACGGCGACCTCGATGTCCAGGGGGGTGCTCTCGGTGACGGTGAAGTTGAAGCGCTCGAAGAGTTCGCGGAAGACGGCGGTAAAGGCGGCGTCGGGGACGGTGACGGCGGGATCGGCGTCGTCGGTATCCTGCTCAAAGAGGCCACCGTTGAGATAGGGGGTAGAGCCGAGGAGCGAGCGGAAAAGGGTGTTGCCAGGGAGGTTGAGATCGCGGGCGGCGGGGTTGTTGAGAAGCTGGAAAAAGAGGTGGCGCAGGCGGGCGTTGTAGAAATTCAGCCCGGAGGGGTCGGGCCGGGCGTTCCACGTTTCCCAGAGGGTGGCGAGGTAATCGGTGCGTTCGTGGAGAGTGAGCCAGCCTTTTTTTTCGATGAAGGCGATGAACATCAGTCGGTTGAAAAGGCGCTGGGTCCAGAGGCGGCGGCGGTCGGGGTCAGGTAGGCCAATGACGGCGGATTCGGCGGCGGTGAAGACCTCGCGGTAAACGCGGAAGAACTCGCGCGTGACGGGTTCCACGTCGAAGGCGCGGGTCCATTGATCCAGCCAAGCGGCAGAATTGGCGGGGTTGGGCGGCCAAGTGAGGGCGGGGAGGTTGAACTCGCGCAGGGTGCGCAGGCCGCGAGCAGCGTCGTCCCAACCGAAGGTCGCCAGCCGGGCGCGGCTGTTCCCGACCGCGCCTCGGAAGTGGGCAAAGGTGATCTGGCGGTAATCGCGCGTCGCACAGACGAAGAGGAGGTTTTCCTGTAGCCAGGATTGCAGGGAGGCGTCGCGGCGGCGGTTAGGAACGAGGCGGCGGAGAATCTGGCGTAGGGCGGTGCGGTAGAGGCGCGGCTCGTTGAACTCGACGAAGAAGACCCCCCAAGGCTGTGCAAGATGGAGCGGGCGGAGTTGGCGGATGAGGCCACCGCGCAGGCGGGCGGCGTGGGGAGCGGCGAGGTGGAGTTCGTCGGCGTCCCAGTCGAAAGTGGTGTCTTCGGGGGTGGGGTCCTCGGGCAAGTGCCAGTGGAGGTCTTCGGCGAGGAAGGCAAGCAGAGCGGGGAAATCTCGGATACGCTGAAGGCGTTCGGCGGAGGGGATGGGCATGACGATTTAATTCAATTCCATCCAACATTTGAGAACTGGCGTCACGCCGGGCGGTGACTGCAAAGCTCGAAGGTGGGCTTTGGTGACTTCCTTTTCCACCTTCTGACGTAAACTAGAAAGCGCGGCACGATCCAGCTTGCAACGACGTGGGGTGTCCGGCAGCGAGCGGATGAAATCGGCAATCGCGCCAGGATCAGAAATGATGTTCTTCCCTTCCAGATCGCTGTAAACCCAGACTGTGAAACCCGCACTGACCGACCAGCGGGGTTGCCCATCATCGCCAGGGATAAGATCGGGGTCGGGTCGGGGGACACGGAAGCAAAAGAATACCGCCTTCGTTCCTGGCGTGGGATGCGCCTTGCCGGAGAAGACCTTCAACGGCAATCGGTCCAACGTCGTTGCAAGTTCGGGGTATTCTTTGAGCAGGAGGTTGTATTCGAGGCGCAACCGCTCGGTGTCGGATTGCTTGCCGTCGAACTGCTCATTGATTTCTTTGATGAGATCGTACTCGTCGTCCGGCCGCAGGAGCTTTCCGTGTTCGATGCCGAGGGTGCGTGAGATGGTGACGACCTTGCGGTTGACCCTTTTGTAAAGATTCAGGAGGACTTCGAGTTCGTCGGGCGGTAGGAAGTTCCAAAAGGTGATGTGCCCACGGTCGTTTTTTAAGTTGGGATGATCGACGATCATGCGCACTTCGGTGTCGGGATTCATCCGGCGGTCCACACGGCCGATGCGCTGCATCAGGCGCACCGGATTCCAGTGCAAGTCGTAATTGATGAGCCGGGACGCGTCCTGAAGATTCAGACCTTCGGCGAGTACGTCGGTTGCCAAGAGAAGCCGGATTTCTTCCTTGCCGGCGGCTTTGAGTTCCGGTGAACCGGAGCCGTTATAATACGGCGAGAAACGACGGATTACGTCGCTGCGCTGCTGTTGGGTACTGCTGCCGTCGATGCGTTCCAAGCCAGTGAAATCGTTCTTCCTGAGTTCGGATTCCAGGTAGCCCGCAGTATCCGCAAATTCTGTAAAGATGATGACCTTCTGACCCGCTAATGCCTTGTCCTTTTGCAGGTGGGTAATCAGAGCCTTGAGCTTGTCATCCTTTTCAGGCTTCACCTCGCCGACGTAGTGAAGAAACTCGGCAAGCTGGTTGAGGTCTTCGTAGCTATGATCCAAGATCTCGTGGATTTTGTACTGCTGAGGGTCCAACCGTTCCACTTCGGCGATTTCTTCGTCCGTGAGGAAATCTTCCTTTTCGCCCTCCGTTTTTTCTGGCTCCAACCAGAAATCGTGTTGATGAGCATGGACGTAGCCAATGAGTCCGTGATTCTTGCGCTTCCATCGTTCCAGGCGGCTGAATTCGTGTTCGCCCTCGGCGTGCGCTTCGATCCAAGCCAGCAGCTTTTTCAGCAGCCGCCAGCATGATAGCTCAAAGGCTCGCGCGGAGCTTTCAAACCGTTTGAGGAATTGCGTGCGGATCAGGGAGACAACCTGTTTCTGACGGCCTTCGTCGAACTTGCCAAATTCTGCGACTTCTTTGTCGCCGCGCCAATACGCCAGCGGGTAGTAGATGCCGAGTACGAAGAGCGGTTCCTCTTTATTGAAGGCCCGTTCCACGCTGTCGAGCAATCGACCGTAGGTAGCCTTCAGCTTATATGGAATCACGCGCGGCGCACCGCGCTCGGGAAAGAGGACTTGCCCATCCTCAAGCTGTTTCTGACTTTCCTTCACATACGAGCGACTGCGCTGGACCACAAGATGATCGAAAATCAGATCCTCGTGCATGGTGTGCTCGACGATGTTCAAGTCGAGTTGGTCGGGCGATTGCGCGGTCTGCACGGAGAACAGTTTCTTCTCAAGCTGGATGAAGTGGCCGCGCAAACTGTGGATGCCCAAGTTGCGGGCGGCTTCGGTGAAGTAGCGTTCGTTACCGTTGGTAACGAGTTCAAGGATGTGCCGGAAATCGTGGACGGAATTGTTGATCGGCGTCGCCGTGAGAAAGAAGATTTGTTTCTCCCGTCCACCGGGCTGGTGAAGATACTCCTGAAGAACCCGGTAGCGGGATGCCTCACGTTCGCCTTCGCCCTTAATGCCGGGATTGCGGAAGTGATGCGCCTCGTCGATGAGCACGACATCGGCGTCGCGGAGTGTGCGCTGGATGTTGCGCGGCCAGTTGCCCGACTTGCGCTGGAGGTCCGTGTGATTGTAGGCGATGAAGTTGACGAAGGAGCTGTTGAGATCCGGCAGGTATTGCTCAATTACGGGTTCCCAAACGTCTTCACGTGCAGCTTTAGGTGCGAAGAGTACCACCCGCTTGCCCTCGTGCATGACGAACCGCTCAATGAGCATGAGGCCAACGAAGGTCTTGCCAAGGCCCACGCCATCGCAGAGGAACGCACCGCCGTAACGACGGGCGATACCAACGAGGTTTTTATAAGCGTCGCGCTGGTATTTCGCCAGTCGCTTGAAGACGATTGAGCGGTCCGTGTCCCATTCATCTGGAGTGAGTTCGTGGCCGCTGAAAAACTCATGCAGTGCCTTGAACCAAATGTCGAACGGCGAGCGTTCGCTGGTGTGGCGCTCGATGGCGCGCAGGATATCGGGCGTAACATCTTCGGCTAATTCCCAATGCCGTTCGTACCACGCTTGCAGCAACCCCACTTCGGAACCGCGAATTTGGACGTTCAGTTCGACGTTTCCGCTGAGGCCAGGCTGCGTGAAATTTGATGATCCAACCAATCCGAAAGAACCGACGACGGTTGACCGGGCGTGCGTGAGGTAAGCCTTGGCGTGGAACTTGTCCTTGCGGTAAACACGGCATCGAAATTTACCGGTGTGGAGAGCCTCAACGATGGCCGGTACTCCAGCGAGAAAGTCGTTCTGTGCCTTCTCGGCCTCAATGCTATCATTCAAGCGTTCCGTGATCCGGCGGAGTCCCTGTTCAAACGAGCGTTTTGTGCGGTACGAAACCTCGTCGCCCATGAGGATGCGGAACGCTTCAACGGCCTGCCACTTTTCTTCCAAGCAGAGCAGCGCACCGATCTCGAAATAGCCTGTGGCAATGTCGATGGCCCGTGCAATCTCGCACCACTCAGAAAGGTACGAGCGGACCTTCCAGTCGGTGTCGCTGTTATCGACGATGAAGAGTTCGGAAGCGGGGCGGCTCATTGCGTTAGGGGTGCAGGGAGCGGAATGTTACCCACGCCACGCCGCAAACTGAAGCCTTTTCCTGCTAATAATGACCGGTCGCAGTTACTCCAGCAAAACCGCTATCCGGGCGTGCTAGCAGCTTCGGAACCGGCCAGCTGGGAAGTGAGCCAGTCACGTCTTTTGACCAGCCACCGCCGGGAGATGCCGGAGATTATCGCTGTCTGATTGAGAGAGCAACGCGCGGCTAAAGCCCGCCGTGCTAACTCCCATTCATTTGGCAGGATTCGCCTCTGCTTTTTACCGGGTGTAAAGGTGTGCCGGCAGGCAAGGCAACGCCACCGAATGTGCTCGTTGCATGTTCGTCCCCATCGGTGCGCACGTGTGCCGGTGCAAATTGGACATTGGATAGCGGAAACCAACATTTGTGCAGATAGGGTTAAAATTGCGAGAAAGCCCGAGGATGATACCCCCAAAGTAAATGTTCCGCTGGAAATTTCGTTGCCGTTTGTTGCCATATTTCGCT
This sequence comes from uncultured Chthoniobacterales bacterium, assembly GCA_964236475.1. GTDB lineage: Bacteria > Verrucomicrobiota > Verrucomicrobiia > Chthoniobacterales > SZAS-18 > CAHJWO01. The sequence continues at coordinate 37,094 of CAXSED010000014.1, read as the reverse complement.
CGCAAATCACGCGAGACGGTGCAAAACCTTGCGTGATGATCGGCATCTGACTTCTCTTCGCAAGTTGCTGATTTAGAGTATTTACCTCTGAGAATTACTACTACTCCCAACCGGGCTCGAACCGGTAGTCTACGGTTTAGAAGACCGTTGCTTTATCCATTAAGCTATGGGAGCATCTTCGAAAGAGAATAGCGCGCAAATCCGCCTTCGTCATTGAACTTTTCATGGTGAAAATTCACGACGCAGCGTAAAAGCGGAGGCAAGCTGGGGTCGAGGAAGTAAGTCCTTGGAAATTGGACGCTGAACTCTTCTTCTTTCGTCAGGATATCTACCTGGTCCACCGGTAGCTCGTCGCTACCTTCAAGGCGACTAACTACCTGATGGCAACGGCGGCGGGTGGCTTCATGCAAGGGGCGAATGCACGGAAGATGCGTCTGGCGCGCGTTGCGCTCGACCAACGATTACTGATATAGCTGCTCTCCCGATGAGATGGTCTCGGCTTTGCCCGTCCCGTGCTCCTGCAAATACGCGTGTACCGCAGCCGACACCGAATCGAAAACGCGCCCTGCACCGATCATCGTGAGGATGCCAAGACGCTCCAATTCCTCATCCACGTCCTCCGTCTGGGCCAGCGCGATGGTCAGCCCCTGGTCGCGCAACGTCTGCAAGGTTGCGGCAAGAGCCAGGCCCCCGGTATAATCGATGTCGTCCATGCTGACAAGATCAAGGATGAGCCAGCGCACCGGGTGCGGAGCCTTCTCGACCAAACGGTGCAACCGCGCGGCAAAATAGTCCGCGTTGGCGAAAAAGAGGGCCGCCTCGAAGCGATAAACGATGAGTCCTGGTTCGGTCTCCCGACCCGCGTCGGCAGGGTGGGCCTTCCAAAGCGGACCGACCGGCGCGAGCACCACGTCCTTCGGATGATATTCCTGGCGAAGATGATCGATGACCGACAGGCCGATGGCAACGAAGATCCCCCGTTCCACGCCGAGGAACACCACCCCAAAGAGGGTGAGTATCGCCACGGCGAACGTTCCTTTGCGAAAGCTGGCGATCTGGCGCAACGAGCGCACGTCGATCAACCTGACGCCGATCAGAAAAACAATGGCTGCCAGCGCGGCATTGGGAAGGTGTTCGATTAAAGCGGTGGCAAAAAGCAGAACCAGAAGGGTCATTGCAGCCGTCGTCAACTGCGCAGCCTGCGTGCGTCCTCCGGCGGCGTCCACGACCGCCGTCTTGGTGGGGCTGCCGTTCACGACGAAAGTATGGGAAAAACCCGCCAGGATGTTCGCCGCTCCCAACGCGAGCAGGTCGCGGTTTTCGTTCAGGTCTTCACGGTGTTTCTGGGCGAAAGAGCGGGCGGTGGCCGCACTCTGCGCCACGATCACCAGAAACATGGAGGCTGACGTGGCGACCAAACGCCCGGTCTGAGCCAGAGACACTCGAGGCAACCCGAACGAGGGCAGTCCCGCCTGCACGCGCCCGACCGTGGCGATCCCGTGCTCCTCCAGTTTGAAAACCCAGGTTGCTGCAATCGCCAGGGCCACGGCGAGCAATGATCCCGGCACCCGCGGTGCGTAGCGGCCACAAACCACGATCACTGCCAATACCCCGAGCGCCATGCCTACCGTAGGCAAATGAATATGTGACAGCGAGTGGACGATCTCCGAGAGATGTTTGACCAAGCCGTGACCGGACAGTGACACTCCTAACATGTCGGGAAGCTGGCCGAACAAGAGAGAAACGCCTACCCCGCTCAAAAAGCCGACCAGCACCGTGCGCGAGAGAAAGTCCGCCAGAAATCCCAGCCGCAGAATGCCTGCGAGAAAGAGAAAGCACGCGGTCAGCAGCGCCGCCGCGCCGGATAGCGCCAACCAATGCGCGGAGAACGGCTGCGCCAAGTTTTGCAGGCCGGAGAAAAGGATCGCGGCGGTGGCCGAGTCGGCGCCGACCACCAGATGACGCGAGGAGCCAAGCAGCGCGAACGCAAGGATCGGCAGCAGGATGGTGTACAGCCCGGTCACCACCGGAGTGCCCGCGATTTTTGTGTAGCCCATGCATTCCGGGATGGCTACGGCGGCCAGCGTGAGGCCCGCGAGCAACTCGGGGCCGAGCGAGCCGGCATGAGCACCCAGGAACGTCGAAAGCAGCGATGCCTTGCGTGCGGGAGGCTGCTCCCCGTTTGGTTGCTGCGTGGTTGCCATCAGATGATCATTCGTCGCGGAAGATGGTTTCTGCTAAAATAATTTCCGGGTCGGACGAAAATCCCGTCGCCGGCGAGAGGAAAGCAGTGCGACAAACAGGGAATGGCCAGGATTACGCTTGAAGAAACACGCTTCTTCTTGCCCGAGCATCCCTCGCGGTCAACACTGCCCGGTCATGACTGATCTGCCGCCGTCTTCCGTCGCCATGATCGCTGCACGCCGCGCGGGCGGTGTTTCCCGCCGCCAGATCATCAAGCGCAGCGATCAGGGCACCTGGTCGCCTGCGGCAAATCGACCCGACCCGGTACAAACCCTCCTCACCGCAAACGCCGGTCGCCTCTCCGAGGTGCTGCCGATCAAATGGGCGCGCATGGCCGCCTCGCCGTTCGGCTTTTTCCGGGGTGCCGCGCCGTTGATGGCCATCGACCTCGCTGGTCACCCTGTCACGGGATTGACCGTGCAACTCTGTGGCGATGCGCACGTGCGCAACCTCGGGGCATACGCCGCGCCGGATGGTCACTTGGTCTTCGACCTCAACGACTTCGACGAGACGGTGTCCGACGCTCCGTGGGAGTGGGACGTGAAACGCCTCGCCACCAGTCTGATTCTCGCCAACCGCGAAGCTGGCGGACAGGATCGGGAAGGTCGGCAGGCGGTGCGCGAATTCGCTCGTTGCTACCGCAAGGCGCTGCGCCGCTTTGCCGCCATGCACGTGTTGGACCTGATGGCCTACGAGGTGCGCCGCTACCCCAAGGGGAGTTGCGTCTACGAGATCCTGCAAAAGGCGCAGCGCACCACATCGGCCAAGAATCTTGCCAAGCTGACGGCACCCGGTCCCGATGGCGAGCCTCGTTTCCATGATCAACCGCCACTGTTGAGCCACGTGGAGGATGCCAAGGCACGCGCGGTGATCGCATCGCTTGGCCCGTACCGCGACACTCTTGGTCTGGACCGGCGGCAGGCGCTGGACGCTTACCGGGCCGTGGATGTCACCTTCAAGGTCGTGGGCACCGGCAGCGTGGGCACGCGCGACTACGTCGTGTTGCTGCTCGGCAACGGTCCCGCCGATGCCTTGTTCTTGCAGGTGAAGGAAGAACTACCCAGCGCGTGGGCACCAGCGTTGCCGGAGGCCACGGCCAAGATGCACCAGGGCAAACGTGTGGCCGAGGGGCAACACCGCTGCCAGACGGCGACGGACCCTTTTGTGGGCTGGACGCGTATCGGCGGCCACGAGTATCTGGTGCGGCAGTTGTCCGACCACAAGGCTTCGCTGGACCCGGCGGAGTTGGAAGGCGACGTGCTGATCGAGTACGCACAGGTGTGCGGCGAAACCCTGGCAAAAGCACACGCCCGCACGGGCCACGCCGCGGCGCTCGCCGGGTACTGCGGCAAGGGTAGCCAGTTCGACCGTGCGCTGGCCAATTTCGCGCTCGCTTACTCCGCGCAAACGACGCAGGACCACGCTGCGTTGGTGGCGGCGATCCAGCGCGGGCAGCTTCCGGTTGCCGCCAGCGTGTAGACGGCTGCCGATCCATTACGGCGTTGAGCGCGGCGTGGCGGGGATTCCTCTTATCCCAGCAACCCACCGTAGAATGCCCGCGCTTTGTTGTGCTCGCCTGCGGGAACCGCCAGGGTGACATGGTTGATGCGTTTGACGTTTACTTTCATGGAGTCGTGAGTTTTGATCTGCCCAGGCGAATATCGTCCTTGCTTCAGCAGCCTCTGCCAAACTCTATCTTTACCATCCAGCCATGAAAACCGATTACGACGTGATCATCATTGGCAGCGGCGCCGGGGGCGGCACGCTTGCGCACCATCTCGCGCCTTCGGGCAAAAGTATCCTCATTTTGGAACGCGGCGGCTGGCTCCCGCGCGAACCTGAGAACTGGAGCGCCGAAGCGGTCTTCAAAGACAACCGCTACGTTTCGCCCGACATCTGGCACCACGCCGACAACGGCAAGCCCTTCCAGCCCGGCACGTACCACTACGTCGGCGGCGCAACCAAGATGTACGGCGCGGCGCTGTACCGGCTGCGCGAGAAGGATTTTACCCCGGTGCAGCACGAGGACGGCCTCTCGCCCGGCTGGCCGCTCTCCTACACCGATTTCGAGCCATATTACCTCCAGGCGGAACAACTCTATCAGGTCCACGGCGCGCGCGGGGAAGACCCCACCGAGCCGCCTTCCAGCGGACCTTACCCGTTCCCGGCGGTGTCACACGAGCCGCGCATCCAGCAGCTCTCCGACGATCTCGAACGCGCGGGCTACCATCCGTTCCACTCGCCCTGCGGCATCATGCTCAACGAGGCGAACATGCCGTATAGCCGATGCGTGCGCTGCATGGATTGCGACGGTTTCCCCTGCGTCGTCCACGCCAAGTCGGACTCCGAGGTCCTCGCCGTCCGGCCAGCGCTGGAGCGCGGCAACGTCACGCTGCTCATCCACGCGAAGGTCGTCAAACTGAACACCAACAGCGAGGGCACCGCCGTCACCGAGGTCATGGTGGAACTCGACGGCCAGCCGCAAACCTTTCGCGGCGGCATTGTCGTCGTCTCTTGCGGCGCGGCGCACACGGCGGAACTGCTGCTTTCCTCCGCCAACGACAAACATCCCCACGGCCTCGCCAACGGCTCGGATCAGGTGGGGCGCAACTACATGTTCCACACCAGCCAGGCCGTGCTGGCCATTTCCAAGGAACCGAACCCGACCAAGTACCAGAAGACGCTCGGGTTGAATGACTTCTACTTCGGCATGGAAGGCTTCGATTATCCGGTGGGCAACATCCAGATGGTCGGCAAATCGCAGGCCCCGATGTACCGGGGCGAGAAACCCATCGAGACCTTCCTGGCGCCCGAGTTCATCCTGGATAAGATGGCCGACCACGCCGTGGACTTCTGGCTGATGACCGAGGACCTGCCTTCGCCCGACAACCGCGTGACCGTGGACCGGGACAAGAGCATTCGCCTCGCTTACAAGGCCAGCAACCAGAAAGCCAGCAACCTGCTTTACAGCAAGTTGAAGTCGATGCTCAGCAGCCTGGGCATGCACGACCACCTTATCGAGCGCAGCCTCTACATGAAGAATGACGTGGGGGTGGCAGGGGTCGCGCACCAATCGGGCACGTGCCGCTTCGGCTTCGATCCGAAAACGTCCGTGCTGGACCTCAATTGCAAGGCGCACGAGCTGGACAACCTCTACGTCGTGGACACGAGCTTCTTTCCCAGCATCGGCGCGGTCAACCCGGCGCTGACCGCGATGGCCAACGCCCTGCGCGTGGGCGATCACCTCCTCGAACGGCTCAAATAGCCGACTTTCTTCCCGTGGCGCAACGCCAGGAAATCGCCGCCGTCTACGTGGCGGCGGTCGTGCAAGGAGTCGCGCTGGTCGCCTTTCCGGCGGTGAGCGCGATCCTGACCAGCCCTGACCACTATGGCCTCTCGTCGACTGCCTATGGCGGCATGTTCGTGCCGCAGGCGATCACGGCGATCCTTACTTCCTTACTGGGTGCGGGTCTGACGCGCCGCATCGGCGGTAAACGGGTACTGTTGTGGGGTCTGACGGCGGACCTCGCGGCGATGACGTTGCTGTTTGCCAGTCAGTTCGTCGCGGGGCAGCATACGCTGGCTTACGGTCTCCTGCTGGCGGCGACCGGATTTTTGGGCGGCGGGTTCGGGTTCGTGGTGCCCGCGCTGAACACGTTCACCGCCGCGTTTTTCCCGGCGAGGGTGGACGCGGCCATCCTCACGCTCAACGCGCTGCTGGGCCTGGGCACCGCGCTCGCGCCGGTCTTCGCGCTGGGTTTCGTCGGCCTCGGGTTCTGGTGGGGGTTGCCGGTGCTGGTCGGCGCGGTGACGCTGGCCCTGCTGTTCTTCACATTGCGCTTGCCGTTGCAGGAGAAGACGCCAGTTTCGCCGGACGGCACGGCGGGGCCTGCGACCACTAAGAGCAAGGTGCCACCCCGCTTCTGGGCCTATGCTGCCTTTGCGTTGGTGTATGGCATCTGCGAAACGATGAATGCGAACTGGGCCAGCGTTTATCTATCTGCCGATCTGCGGGTTTCCACCAAACTCGCCACGCTGGCCCTGACGGTTTTCTGGGTCGCCGTCACTGGCGGGCGCATCCTTTTTGCCACGACGGCAAAATGGCTGTCGCCCCGGTGGACCTTCCGGGTGCTGCCGTTCGTGCTCGCGTCAGCCTTCGCCGCCGTGGCGGTGGCCCCATTGGCGCACGCGGCCCTTGCCTTGATTGCTTTCGGCATCGCCGGTCTGGGCTGTTCGGCCTTGCTGCCTCTGGTCGTCAGCTTCGCGCAGGCAGAGTTGACCTCCATGAGAGCAGCGGCGGCGGGAGGCCTGATCGGCTGTTACCAGATCGGCTATGGCATCGGGGCCTTCGGAGTAGGACCTCTCCAGGCGTGGAAGCACCTGACGCTGGGTAGCCTGTACGGAGGAAGCACCGTTTTTGCCCTGGGTTTGGGAGTGCTTGCGATGATTGTCGCCGGCGGCGCGATCCATCGCCGCCCGCACGCCGGGCCAGCGCTGCGGCCGTCATTCACGGATCATTGACGAAGACCAGCCGGTAAAATATTCGTGTTGAAGCTTGCCGTGCTGTTCATCGACACCGGCCTCAGGTGGTTTCTCGTCTACCCTTCGACGGCGTGGTGAAACGCGGTGCGGGCTTTTCCAACCGAAGATCGGTTGCAGGTGCCCGGCGTAAAGATTGTGCGTCACGTTGCGGGCGATCACTGCTTCGTTGGCCTTGAGCGCGTCGAGGTAGCGCGCGCCCATCTCGGCGGCCACCTTGAAACCGACGTGGATCAACTGCCGGAAGTCCGGGTGATATTCCGGGCAGGCCGGATCGTGGCGCAACGCGTTGACGTACTCCCCGGCGTTCCAGCCGGACACGGTTTCCGGCGCGGGCAGCCGCTCGCGTTTCACGTCGATCACCGTCGCGTACGGGCCGGTTAGTTCGTCGAAGCGACCGTAGGCTCCGGCGTAGATTCCCTGCGCCAGCCGCAGGGCCTCTCCGCCGGATTCGGCCAGCCCGATGACTTCTTCGAGCCAAGTGGTCCCCGCCGTTTTGACGTGCAGTCCGCAGCCGTGCTTCTTGATGAGCCGGTTGATGATCGGGTACAGGGAAAACTTGTCGCTGCCCGAATGCACGCTCAGCTTGAGCGTCGGCGGCAGGCCGAACTCGCGCACGGCATAGGCGATGACGGCCAAGTCGGCGTCGAACTCTTTCTCGAATTGCGCCAGGTCGCCGACGTAATCGACGCCCTTGTTGAAGCGTCCGGTGAATTTCGGCGCGACCGTCTGCGCCGGGATGCCTTCCTGCGCGATCATCGCCAGAATCAGCAGCAGTTCCGACGGATTTTGCGGGGTGTCGGTCTCGTCGATGGAAACCTCGGTCACGAAATTGCCGCGCCCTTTTCTCTTTTCGACGTGCCGGTAAATCTGTCCAGCTTGCTCGATGGCCAGCAGGAACTTGCCCGCCGCCGACCGGATCGCTTCCGGGCCGAGTGGCAGGGGCTGGTCGATCCCCGGGACAACCAGCGACCCCGCAAACCGGCTCATGGTGTCCACGAAACGCCCGGTGGACTCCGCGCTAGCCGGTTTGCCGGTGAAATCCGCCACGTCGAGCGTGTAAAAGTTGCTCGCTGCAAGGAATCTGTTCACGGTCTTCAGCCCGATGTGGTCGGCATCGACGTAGTATGCTCCGGTCCAACCGGCGGCCTGCACGGCGGCGTCCGCCTCGGCGCGCACGTCGTCGGGACGGCTGTGGATGATGGTGTGCTCGCGGTTGGATTTGTTCCAGACGGGATGCACGTTCAGACCGGCGTCGCGTGCTTGCAGGATCGCCTGGAGTTGGGCACGGCCCTGGTGGGCAAAACGGTCGCCCATGCCGAGGGTAAATTTTTCGATGTTCATGCCGGGGAGGGAATGAGTGAAAGGAACATCCGTAGCACCGCCGCCAAAACTCTCTAACTGAAACTGGTCAAATGTGCGGGGAGATCAGCGGCTGAAACGACGGTTTCCTCCCGCGTGGCGAGCGTCTTCCATTTGATCTGCGGCCACTCGTTGCCCACGACGGCGGCGTGGGTTGCGCCGAGCGTTTCGGCGGCCTGGAACTGCTTGCCGACTTTCTGCGGCCCGAGCGGAAAATCCACCCGGCGGCCCGCCCCGCGCAACTGTCCCACGAGACCCAACGCCTGCGGGCGAAACGCCTCGTCGGCCACCACCACGTACACGTCCAGCGCGGCGGCGGACTTCGTGGCGGCGTCTAGCGCGGCGGCGGTGTGCGGCAGGGCGCGCAACAGGTCGAGCAGCGTCACGTCGCCCACGGCGAACCCGAGTGCCGGGTGTTTCACCGCGCCGTCGCTGATCGTGCCGACGAGTTCGTCGTACCGCCCGCCGCCCGCCAGCGCGCGGCTTTCCCGTGCCCGGTCGAACACCTCGAAGACGATCCCCGTATAATACGCCAGCCCGCGCACGATGCGCGGGTCGAACGTCACGAATTGGCTCAGTCCCCGCGCCTGCAAATCCGTTTCCAGCGTGCCGAGCGCGCCGCCGAGTTCCGACGCGGGCCGCGCCAGAAACGCGTCCAGTTCCTCGCGCGTGACGCCGAACGCCGCCAGCTTCTGCGCGCTGACCTCGGGCCGTTCGCGCTCGATCTTGTCGATGATCTGCAAAAACTCTGGCGCGCGTTCCGCCGCGATTTCGCGTGCCTTCAGAAATTCGAGCCACACATTGCGGTCGTTGACCCGGATAAAGAAGTCGTCCTCCGTCAGCCCGAAGCTGCGGAACAGGTCAATCGCCAGCGCGATCATTTCCGCATCCGCCGCCGGACCGGCCTCGCCGATCAGGTCGCAGTTGAGTTGCGTGAACTCGCGCAGCCGCCCTTTCTGCTGCTTCTCGTAGCGGAAAAACGACGCCACCGAAAACCACTTGAGCGGCTTCTTGAAATCGCGGTCCCGAGTGGCAACCATCCGCGCAAGGGTGGGGGTCATCTCGGGCCGGAGCGCCACCTCGCGCTCACCCTTGTCGACGAAATTGAAAAGCTGGCCGACCAGTTCGCCGCCGCTCTTTTTTTTGTAAAGCTCGACGCTTTCGAGGGTCGGCCCGTCCACCTCGACGAACCCGTACCGCCGCGCCACCTCGCGCCATTTTTCAAAAACGTAGCGGCGGGCGGCGGCATCAGCCGGGTAAAAATCACGGAAACCGGGAAGGGCCTGGATCATAACGGGACGGCATTATCCGGCGTGCGGATGCCGATGCAACAAGATGTGCGGTTTTTCCAGGCCGTGCGCGAGCATGAGCGGCTCGTCGGCGAGAAGCTGCGCGGTGGGGCCATCGGCGACGAGGCGTCCACCGTCGAGCAGGATCGAGCGCGGGCAGAGTTCAACGACCAATTCCAGGTCGTGCGTGGCGATGATCTTCGTGGCTGGAATCCCGGCGAGCAGCGTCTTGAACTCGCGCCGTCCGCGCGGGTCGAGGTCGCTGGTGGGTTCATCGAGCACGAGGACCCCCGGCTCGCACGCCAGCACGCCCGCCAGGCACACCCGGCGTTTCTCACCTTGGCTGAGCTGGTGCGGACGCCGGTGCTCGAACCCGCTCAGATGCACTCGTTCCAGGCAAGCGCGCACCCGCTCGCCAAGCGCGGAGCCTTGCAACCCGAGCTGCCGGGGACCGAACGCCACGTCTTCCCACACGGTCGGACAGAAAAGCTGGTCGTCGGATTGCTGGAACATCAGGCCGACGCGTTGCCGGACGGCGGGCAGGTTCAGCGAGGTTAGCGGCAACCCGTCCACGAACACGGCGGGCGCGGACGGCAGCCGTTCGGGCAGGATGCCGTTGAGATGGAGCAGCAGCGTGGATTTGCCCGCGCCGTTGGGCCCGAGCAACCCGACGCATTCGCCGGGCGCGATGGAAAAACTCACGTCCTGCAACGCGGCACGGCCATCGTCATAACGGAACGAAAGGTCGCGGATTTCGAGCGCGGCAGGCATGGAATCAACCTTTCCATCCCCGGGCGCACATCGCCGCATAAATCCGCTCGGCGCGTGCGACCGAACGCACGAAAAGCTGGCCCAGCGTTTCCGCCAGCGACCGCCAGACGGCGAACCGCGAGCGCGGGGTAAAAGTCCGGCTCGTGCGAGCGCGTTGCATCCGGGCGCTTTCCTCCACCAAGACAAAAAGGTAGCGGTCCATCAGGGTCAGCGTCGTCAAAAGCAGCGTGGGCACGCGCCAAGCCCGCAGCACGCGGATGATCTCGCTGAACGGCGTCGTTGCCGCTAACAACACCAGCGCGGCCAGACATAGCGTCGAGCGAACCACTGCATGCCAGAACACGCCCCACCCGTGCGGTTGCCACAACGACAGCGCCGCCGCGCCAAAGACAAACGGCTCCAACAATAATAGTTGCCGCCATAAAAATCCCGCCGGTAGCTGGCTCAGCATCGCCACGATCCCCAGCCCTGCGGCCACCGTGCCGCAAACCACCACAAACCGCGTGCTGTCCGACCCGTGCGGCAACGCCACCAGCCCGAGCACCGCGCCCACCGTCACGCCGATTTTGACCGTCGCCGGCAGCCGGTGCACCGGACTGTGGCGCGGCTGGTAACTTTCCAAAATTCCCGCGTGCATCGGGCGAAACTACTCCGTGGGAACGAACGCCTCTGTTTCCCGGGGCAGAAGCCACCGCGACCCCCAGCGCGCCAAGAAGAACACCGCCGCCGTGCCCAGCAATCCGGCTAGCGCGGTGGCAATCGCGGGCGAGGAGATGCCGGGCAAGAGATAATTCGCCAGCGGGGTATGCGCCGCCCACGAATGGTGCGCCGTCTCAGCGAAGCCATGCGTTTCGGCCACGCGGTCCAGGCCGTCGGGCAGCTTGCTGGCAAACGGCGACAGGAAAAGTGCCAGCCCTGCCGCTACGACGAGGCCGTAACCCATGAGTGTTCGGTAGCCGCTGCGTTCCTCCGCCGAACGCCCCGGCGCGTACAGCAGTTCCGGGTGCGTTTGTCCCACCGCCACCAGCACCAGCGCGGTGATCGCCGCCTCGCCGACCCCGATGAGCATGTGGACGCCCGCCATCGCCGGGAACGCCACCCGCCACGGCACCGTCCCCGACACCGCCAGTTCCCCGGCGCAGCACACCGCCGCCAGCACCGTGCTCACCCAACTGGCAAACGCCGCTGCCGCCACCACCCCGCGCAGCCCGCCACCAAGCTGTCGGTGGACCGTCCGATAAATCGCATATCCCACCAGCGCGCCGATCACGCCCATGTTAAAGATGTTCGCCCCCAACGCCAGCACGCCGCCGTCCGCGAACACGAAACACTGCACCACGAGCACCGCCGTCAGTGCGATCACTGCTGCTCCCGGCCCGAGCAACGCCGCCGTCAGCACCGAGCCGACCAGATGCCCGCTCGTCCCGCCCGCCACGGGGAAATTCAGCATCTGACCTGCGAAAACGAACGCCGCCGCCAATCCCAGCAGCGGCACCCGGCGCGGCGGCAGCGTGCGGCGCGCGTCGCGCAACGCCAGCGTCAGCGCGCCGACGGAAAGCGCGTCCGCTGCCAGATTGGTCTTCAGGTCGAGGAAGCCGTCAGGGATGTGCATGACAACCTCACGTTGCCTCAGTCCCGTTTGATGCGCACCGGAAACTTCGGGCAAAGCTTGGACCGTTTAATTGCTCCGGTCGGATCAAAAAAAGTCATGACACCCGTGCCGTCGCACGTCCAGCATTCCTGCGCGCCACGCTCGAAATACAACAGGTTTTTTTCCTTGATCTCCGCCACGCTGTTGCGCGGAGAAAGCACCTCGACGCAAATTTCCGGCGCGAGCAAATGGACGTTGGAGTTCTGTGGTTTTTGCCGATGCCTTTCCCGAGACACCCAAACCACGTCAATTCCTTTGACGCCTCGTTTGGTTCGAAGTGGGTATTCAGGCTGAGTGTAGCCTTTGGGTAGCAGTCGTAGCAGAGCGACGATGATTTCCCTCTGGTAGTCAGAATGGTCGGCTCCGGGTGGTGGACTCATAATGACGTTGCCCCATTGATCGCTTTCGATCTTGAAAGGCAGGTCTGCCAGGATCGGGTCATCGCAGATTTCTTCCCAAGTCATGCCCATAACGAGGACATTCTAGCACGCACGCCGTCGCTATGACAAGTCCGCGTCGTCGTCCTTACCCGCGCTCTTATCGCGCTTCAAGCCTCGCAATTTGCCGTGGATGAACGGGTCGATCTCGCCGTCCATCACCGCCTGCACGTCGCCCGTTTCAACGCCGGTGCGCAGGTCTTTGACCATCTGGTACGGCTGGAACACGTAGGAACGGATTTGACTGCCCCAGGCCACGTCGCCCTTCTCGCCGTACTGCCGGTCCACGTCCGCGCGCTTCTTATCGACCTCGATCTGCGTGAGCTTCGCCTTGAGCAATTTCAGGGCGGTCATGCGATTTTTCATCTGGGAACGCTCGGCCTGGCAGGCCACGATGATTCCCGAGGGGATGTGCGTGATGCGCACCGCCGTCTCGACCTTGTTGACGTTCTGCCCGCCCTTGCCGCCGCTGCGGAACGTGTCGAGCTTCAAGTCGCGGTCGTCGATGTCGATGGGCGCGTCGTCGGGCAACTCGGGCACCACGTCCACGCTGGCGAAACTCGTGTGCCTCCGCTTGTTGGCGTCGAAGGGTGAAATCCGCACCAGCCGATGCACGCCGCGCTCGGTGGACAGGTAACCAAACGCAAACTCGCCCTCGACCTTGATCGTCGCGGATTTGATCCCCGCCTCGTCGCCTTCCTGGATGTCCATGACCGACCGCTTGAACCCGTGATGTTCGCCCCAGCGTTCGTACATGCGCAAGAGCATCTCCGCCCAGTCGCACGATTCCGTGCCGCCCGCGCCGCTGTGGACGGTGACGAACGCGTTGGACTTATCGTTCTCCCCGGCGAGCAGTTGCTTCAGTTCAAAATCTTCCAGGTCAGTCCGCGTACGGGCAAACTCGGACGCGTATTCCGCGTAGGCGGCCTGCTGCTGCGTGGGGTCGGCTTCTTCTTCCGCGAGCAGTTGCAGCGTTTCCAGGTCGGACACCTGGCTTTCCAATGCAACGAGCGGCCCGATACGGGCACGCAGCGCGGATACCTCCTCCACCTGCTTCTGCGCCTGTTCCTTGCGGTCCCAGAAGCCGGGTTCGGCCATGAGCGATTCGAGTTCGCTCAAACGGGCCTGTTTGCCCGGCAAGTCAAAGATACCTCCGCAGACTGCCCACGCGGGCTTTGAGTTCGTCGGTGCGGAGAGCGTTGGGGTCTTCGGACATGGCATCCGCAACAAACCCTGCTCTCCGGGGCAATGCAAGTTCGCTTGTCAGGCCGCCGGGACGGCTTTCCCCCCGGCGTCAGGGTGCCTCGGTCTGAAAAGTCGCCGCGCAGGTCGCACAGCTTCCCCACTGCGGCACCTGCCCTTCCTCCGCCGGTTCGATCAACACGGCGGCATCCGGCGCGGTGCCGTTATGAAAATCGTGCCGCGCCTCGAATTCCACGACCTTGCCGAAATATTTGTGGTCCGTGCGCTCGTAGAGTTTGGTCCCATCGGGAAACTGTCTGCGCCACGACGGCTCGCACCCGCTCAGAGTCAACAGCAGGGGAACGAGGCAGCAAAGAAGAGCGCGGCGCATGGGGAGATCAGGAAACGCGAGGACATTACCTAAGCGGAGATCGGCGCAAAAATCCAGCGGCAGTTTTGTCGCACACCGGACTTGCCGTGCGTGTTGACCCCTTCTTCTCGCTCAACGCCGCGTCGCCGGGGGCACGGGCACGATGGGCATCTCCGGCGTAACGGTTGCCGGCTTTGCCGATTCGAGGCGCAGGATCGTCTCGCCCTCCTTCATCATGTCGAATTTGTCCCGGATCAGGGTCGCCAAGTATTCAGGATCGTTTTCCAGCCAGCCGATCTGCCGTTTGTTGCGCGACTTGAGCGCGCTCTGCTCGTCGATGAGCCGGTGCAACCGGGCGCGCGCTTCCTGCTCGGTGCGCTGCTTTTGAAGTTCCGGCAGGAACGAGCCGATGATGAACGCCACCATCGTCAGAATCAGGAGCACCCACAACAACCGGTTGATGCGCTGCCAGATGCTGACGTGTGGGGGTTCGTAGTCGTCCTCGTAATACCCGGCGCTCACGTTCAGCGCACTTTACCCCCATATTGTGCGCTGTCACCAAGAATATTGGCGATTCGCAACAACTGGTTGTATTTGGCGACGCGGTCCGTCCGGCAGAGCGACCCGGTTTTGATCTGACCCGCGTTCGTGCCCACGGCAATGTCGGCGATGGTCGTATCTTCCGTTTCGCCCGAGCGGTGGCTGATGACGGCGGTGTATTTGTTCTCCTTGGCCAGTTCGATGGCGTCGAGGGTTTCGGTCAGCGTGCCGATCTGGTTGACCTTCACGAGAATGGAATTCGCCACGCCGCGCTCGATGCCTTTTTTCAAAAACTCGACGTTGGTCACGAACAAGTCGTCGCCGACGATTTGCACCTTGTCGCCCAGCGCGTCGGTGAGCAGCTTCCAACCGTCCCAATCGCCCTCGGCGCAACCGTCTTCGATGGAGATGATCGGGAACTTGCTCGTCAGATCCTTGTAATAGGAGACGAGGTCGGCGGCGCTGCGCTCGCTGCCGTCGGACTTCTTGAAACGGTAGACCTTCTTCTCCTCGTCGTAGAACTCGCTGGCCGCCGCGTCGAGCGCCAGGAACACTTCTTCGCCGACCTTGTAACCGGCGTCGCCGATGGCCTGGACCAGCGTTTCGAGCGCGTCGTCGGCGCTGGCGAATTTTGGTGCGAACCCACCCTCGTCGCCGACCGCCGTGGACAACCCGCGCTTCTTGAGCACCGCTTTCAACGCATGGAAAATCTCCGTGCCTGCGCGCAGTGCCTTGGAAAACGTCGGCAGCCCCTTGGGCATGATCATGAATTCCTGGAAATCGATGGGCGCATCCGAGTGCGCGCCGCCGTTGATGACGTTCATCATCGGCACGGGCAGCACCTTGGCGTTCGGTCCGCCGAGGTACTTGAACAGCGGCTGGCCCAAGGCAGCGGCAGCGGCGTGGGCCGTGGCGAGCGACACGCCGAGGATGGCGTTCGCGCCGAGCTTCTTCTTGTTCTCGGTGCCGTCGAGCTTGATGAGCGCTTGGTCGATCTCGACCTGATCTTGCGCATCCATGCCGCACAGCGCGGAAGCGATGTCGTCGTTGACCGCTTCGACGGCCTTCTTCACACCCTTGCCGCCGTAACGTTTCTTGTCGCCGTCGCGCAGTTCCCAGGCTTCGTGTTGTCCGGTGGACGCCCCGCTGGGCACGGCGGCGCGCCCGTGGTCACCGCCTTCGAGGTAGACCTCCACTTCGATGGTGGGATTGCCGCGCGAGTCGAGGATTTCCAGGGCGCGGATGTCGGTAATGGTCGTGAAGTCAGACATAAAAAGGGAAGGTTTACGAAAGGTGAGGCGGGACGGTAGCGCGTCGGGAGCGGTTGGTTAAGTGAAAAGTTTGGCGGGTCCTTGGGGTCAGGCTCAAGGTGCCGCTGCCGCGAAGGGTTTCTGAAAGTTGAATGCAAACGCCGTCGCATCGTGTTCGCGCAGGGAGTCCAGCCGCTCCCTGCCTTCCGCCATGCTGGGAACGTGTCCCGCCGGCACCCACCACAACGCCGACCAACGACCCTCGAACCGCTCGAACCATTCCCGCCGGTGGCGCAACAACTGGCCGTGCGCCGTGTGGTAAACGAAATGGTGCAGCGTCTCGAACGATTCCCATACGGACATGTTCACGATGATCCCTGCCGCCGAGTAAGCTTGCGCGACCGGGTCGGACCCGCCCAAGCCGTGCTCGTGCAACCGCCAGACGAACCCCGGCGCGGCATCCGCCAGCGCGTTGATCTCATCCAGTTTTTGCACGAACCCCGCCATGACCGGATCGTCCAGCGGCCCGCGCGCCTGGGCAATGTTCATCTGTGCGAGGTGCCAGCGGGAATTCATCGGAAGAGGCGTCCTCCTTATTGCCAGGCACCTAACACCAGCTTGTCATCGGTGCGGAACAATCCCAGGTGCAAGTCGTCGAATAAGCTCAAGGCGGTGGCAATCTTCCCGTCGGCCCAAACGAAACGACGCGTTTGGGTCGCATGGAGATTGGGACGCAGGGTCATCACCTCCTGGCTGCCTTCGAGGCGGAAGAGCATTCCCCGTCCGTCCGCCGCATCCGCGAGGCGGCGACCCCGCAGCCAGCCCCGGAACTCACCGCGCGCGTTGAAAAACCACGTCGCGTTTTCGTCCCGCTCGGGGGCGGAGATCGCGCTCCGGGATGTCTGGCGCGGTCCGCTGGACGGACGGCGCGATCCGATGAACACCTCCCGGCTTTGCGGCCAGAAGCCAAAGAGGGCGTTGCCGTTCGGAACGCTCAGGAAATCTTTTGTGGGCGGATGGTCCAAACCAACGCGGCTTTGCCCGTCACCGCCGCTTTCATCGTCGAGGGCGTCCGGTGCCGCGTCGGGCTTGGGAACGAACTCGCGGTAGCCGGGATAGCCCACGTTCGGGCCGTGGCCAGCCGCGTTGCGTTGCAGCAAGACGTGGTAACCGTCGTCCGGCACCCACATGCTGATGTACCAGCCGCGTGCTCCCAACGCGCGAGGATAACAGGACTGCCAGCGTTCCGCGCCGAGCAGACGGCGCGCGGGTCCCTCCGGGCCGACGAGGATGGTGGCATAACCTTCCTCGCTGCCGACGTTGACCACCCAGCCCGTGCCCTTTTTGTCGGAGCGTGCCCATCCTAGCAGCGCACTCCCGTTGGTGTAGGGGCCGCGTGGGGCCAGCTCTTCGCAGGAAAGCGTCTTGAGCAATTGGCCCTCACGCGAAAAAAACGACAGGCTGCTGTCGGCAGGGTGCAGGTCGGTGGTCACCCAGCGCCCGTCCGGCAGAAAAGCGCCGTACCATTCCCGGCCCGTGCTGCCTCCATCCCGGACTGGCCGCGCTTCGTTGAGCAGACGGCCTTTCCCGTCGAAGAGCCAGCCGTGGGTCGGCGTCCAGACTTCCAGGGCGTCGCGCGTGATCCGCCGCGCCAGCCAGCCGTTTCCCTGGTTGGGAGCTTCTTCGCACTCGTCGTTAGTTCTTGATTCGACCTCCTCGAAAGCGTGGACGGTGCGCAACGGCACCCGTCGGCTGTGGTGCGGCCCCGCGATTTGCCGGAATTTGAGCGGACTGCCAGCCACGGCTTCCTCTGCAATGTCGGGTCGGCCCGCGTGGATCGCCGCTTCGTAAAGTTCGCCCGCCAAGCGGCGTTTTTCCTGGGCGGAACGAGCTTGCCGCCAGTGATCCTGCCCCATGGCAAGGGCTTGGTTGGTTTGCTGAAGATAATCGTCGTGCTGCTTGTCCGTCGTCTGGCAAATGCCACCTACCGGTCCTGCCACGCAGAGAACCACCAGCAAACCACAGAGGAAAGGAAAAAGTCGCATCTTTGCTGGATACGGCCTTCGCCCCGCAATTCTTTCAAATCTTGCGCGGTAATCGCCCGCCGCCAGCCACCGCTACTCCGCTTTGTACGCCTTGATCGACTCGATCTTCACCTGCCGGGTGTCCGTGCCGTTCTCGCTGGGCAGCGCGATGGTCTCGCCGACCTTGTGGCCCAGGAGCGCCTGCGCAATGGTCGTCAGGTACGACAAAATTGCCTTGTCGGGGTTGCCGTCCCACGCGCCGAGGATCGTGTACGTCTCTTTGCCCTTGCCGGTCTCGGCTTTGAGCGTGACCACCGTGCCGATGGACACTTGGTTGGTGTCCGGATTCTCGAAATTAGTGCCCTGCGAGCGCGTCAGGTCGCGCTCCATCTCGTGACGGCGGCGGGCCAGCACGCTCTGCATTTCCTTCGCCGCCTTGAACTCGAAGTTCTCGCGCAAATCCCCGTAGGAACGCGCCACCGAAATTTCCTCGATGTTCTTGGGAATCTGCTTGTTGACCAGATCGTCCAACTCCAGCTTGCGCTTCTCCAAGCTCGACCACGAAACGATAAGCGACTGCGGCTTTTCTTCGCCGCCGCCGGTCAGCAGGTTTTGCAACGCCGGGTGCAACTTCATGAGCCGCGCCATGAGCGAACGCTTGTCGAGTTCTTCCAGCGCCGGGGTCGCCAGCAGTGCGCGGGCGGCGGAACGTAGTTCGCTGGTGTCGGCGTGCTTGAGAATTTCCGTGACCAGCGTGCGGTCGCTGGACAGCAGGTCGTGCAAACGGGTCGAGCGTTTGATGTCGCTCAGGCCGTCGCGCTCGATGGCGGAAAGAATCGCCTTGAACAAACGCGGGCTGGCGAAATCAGCGTATTTCTCGTTGTCGCGCTCCTTGCACAGCCAGAGCAGCATTTCGCAGGTCACCGAGTAATCGCGGATCGAACGATCCAGGAACGTCCGCATTTCTTCGGTCCGCCCTTGCGAATCGAACAACCGGGCGACCTCGCCGACGACGCGGGCGTTATGCGTCTGCGGCAGCAGCGAAAGCGCGCGGCTGGCCCATTTGTCCTCGCCGAGCGCGGCGGGCATCTGGAACAGCGCGAACCGCTGCTTGGCGGCGGGCAGGTTGCCGATGATCTCGCCCAGGCGACTTTCCTCGTCGCGCATCATGGTCGTGAGCAGCGGCGCGTCGGGCGGCAGGGTGACGCCGGTGGTGTTAGCGATCTCGTCGCGGGTGACGAGCAGTTCAAACGACGCGTCGATGTCGAGCCGCTGGTTGCGCACCGCCGAAGCCCCGGCGGCGGCAAGCACGTCCGCCAGGCCGTCGGTGTTGGCCTTGAAATCCTCGATGTTCTTGGTGACTTCGTCGAGCACGGCCAATTGCGTCTTGAGTTGCCGGGCGTGGGCGAAACGGGCCAGGATTTCCTCGTTGTGGTTGAGCGACTCGTCGCGCATTTCCACGAAATCCGTTTTCTTGGCCGGGACGATGAAGCGCCCATCTTTCTTGAGGTGCTTCTTCGCGCCTTCCCACCAACGCTTGAACTCGGCGTCGCCCGAGAGCACGTCCGGGGTCAGCAGCGCGGCAATTTGGGTCGGCGTGGCGCGGTGGTGGTCGCTGTATTGAAGAATGGAACGTAGCAGGGCAGTCGGGTCCTCGGCAGCCTGCTTCTTGACTCCGGCCAGATCGGACGATTTGCGCGCCAGCGGATGATCCGACGGGAGTGGCTTCAGATTTTCCCCGGCGTACTGGAGCTGCATCGGGTGGGCCTTCTTCGGGCCGAAGTCGATGAGGATCTGGTTGCCGTCGAGGTTCCA
>CAXSED010000014.1:0-17520 GCA_964236475.1 uncultured Chthoniobacterales bacterium | reverse complement strand
TCCCTCCTCCTCACCGCTTGCGCCGTGGGCGTCGTGCACGCCGACATCCAGGCCCCGCCCGTCAGCAACCAGGGGCCGACCCGCAAGCTCAGCCGCGGTCTGGCCAACACGGTGTACGCCATCACCGATTGGCAGGAAAGTATCGCCGAAGCTAACGATCAGGAGGGCAACGCCTCAGGTCTCGCCTTCGGTGTCATCCGGGGCGCGGGCCGCTTCTTTACCCGCACGGGCGTCGGTCTGTACGAGATGGCTACCTTCCCGTTCCCGCTGAACAAGGGCAAGTACACGCCGACCTTGCGCAACGACGTGCCTTGGATTCACAGCGGCTATTCGGAATTCCCGCCGGAGCTGGGTTGGGAAAGCCGCTATAATTACGTCCGCTAGGGCGAAAGCAAATGCGGAGGCGGCGCCCCTGGCCGTGCTCCTCCCGCCGCCGGAAACGCTGCCAAGGCGTTTTGCGGCGGTTTTCCTTTTCCGATCTTTGCATCACTCCATTCATATTCATGAGGTCGCCTTCGGGGGGCGGGGAGTGGGGCGTTTGGAGGATGGCCGGGTGGTCTTCGTGCCGTTCGTCGCGGTGGGGGAAACCGTGCGGGTCGAGATCGTCCGCAAGCACAAAAGCTACCTGGAGGCGCGGCTGTTGTCTGTGGAAGAGCCTTCGCCGCGCCGGGTCACGCCGCCGTGTCCGTACTTCGGACGGTGCGGCGGATGCAGCTACCAGCACCTCGCCGCCGACGAGCAGCACGACATCAAACGCCAGCAGGTCGAGAGCGTGCTGCGGCGCATCGGCAAAATTGGGGAAATCACCGTCGGGCCGACCGTTGCCTCGCCGCAGGATTACCACTACCGCAACCGGATCACCGTGCATGCCCGCGATGACGGCATCGTGGGCTTCTATGGCCGTGACGAGGGCCGAGGCCGTGCGCTGATCGACATCGCGCAATGCCCTCTCGCCGAGGAAGGGGTCAACGACGCGCTGACGCGTTTCCGCGCCAATCCCCGGCGGCGCGACGGCCACTGCACCCTGCGCGCGGCGGACGCCACCCACGGCGGCGGCTTCGAGCAGACCAACGACGGGGCGGCGGAGGAACTCTTAAATCTCGTCACCCGGCTGCTTCCCCCGGCGGACACCGGGTTGACCCACCTGATCGATGCCTACTGCGGCGCGGGCTTCTTCGCCCGGCACCTGAGCAGTCGGTTTGAACGCGTGGTCGGGCTGGAATGGGACCGCCGCGCCGTGGCCCAGGCCCGCCGCCACGCCGCCCCGCAAGAGCAATATCTGGACGGCGACGTGGCCGAATTGCTGCCGGACACCCTGGCCGCCGCCCCGCTCGACGCGACGCTGCTCATCGTGGACCCACCATCCGAGGGTCTGCCGGAGCCGGTGCGCCGGGCGATTCTGGCCGCGCCGCCCGCCGGGATGATCTACGTTTCCTGCAATCCGGCCACGTTGGCGCGCGACCTCGCGGCGTTGGGCGCGGCCTACGAAATCGGCGGCGTCACGCCGCTGGACATGTTCCCGCAGACCGCCGAAATCGAGGTGGTGGCATCCTTGACCGCTCAGGGTGGATGGCGACCTCCGGGTGCCATTGGTGGCAACCCTGCGGCGTCAGCCGCCTGAAATGCTTGGCCGCTGGCGCGACGATGGCACCAATGGCGCCTGGAGGTCGCTATCCACCTCGGAGTGGCCCACATTTTATAGCAAGGGTTTTCCTTGTTGAACGCGCCCCGGACGGCTATCACGGGTGCCGATGAGAGCAGACCCGCTCGCCCCCGGCGCTTCGCACCGTTTCGCCCACATCGACACCCTGCGTGCCGTGTCGGCGTTGCTGGTGGCCTGGGCGCACCTGGCGGAACGCTTCCGGCCTTTCAGTCGCGACCCCGGCGCGGGCAGTTTCCTCGGTGACGCGCCCCGCCTGCTGAATTTTGGCCGCCTGGGCGTGCTGTTGTTTTTCGCCATCAGCGGGTTTGTCATCTACGCCAGCTTGCGCGGCCCGGGTCGGCACATGGGCCGGCGGTTCGCCATTACCCGGTTTTTCCGCCTGTACCCGGCCTACTGGTTGTCGCTGACGGCGGGTCTGCTGGTGTTCTGGTGGTTCCGAGGAATGACGTTTCGCCCCTACCTGATCGCCGCCAACGTCACGATGCTGCCCCGCCTGCTGCACGCGCCTCTGGTGCTGGGTGTCTATTGGACGCTGGAAACCGAGCTGGTGTTTTACGCCGGTTGCTGGGCGTTGTGGCGCGGCGGCTGGTTGGAAAACCGGCGGGTGCTTGTGGGGCTGATCGTGGGCCTGTGCGTGGCATGGTGGGCCGTGCGCGGGTTGATCGGCGCGGGTGTGCTGCCGTCGAACCTGCCCGCGCCGTGGAAAGCGATGCCCCGGCATCTGGCCATGATGTTCTGGGGGGCGTTTTTCCGCGTGATGTACGAGGAGACGGAGGGTTTCCGGACGCGATGGATCGGCAACCGGCAGGTGTGGATCCTGGCGGGGCTGGGTTTATTATTGATGATGATGGACGGCCCAAAGGGCTTCCGCGTCACGTTGTATCCCCATCTGGTGTTGCCGTCGGCTTATACGGTCGCGCCGCTGCTCTTTGCGTTATGGGTGGCGGCCTGGCGGGTGCGCTGGGGAATGCTGGCGTGGTTGGGGCGGGTAAGTTATTCGTTTTACCTGTTCCACCTCATCGTCGCCGTGCCGTTGCTCACCTGGGTGGCATCGACGCCGAACACCGCCTGGCGCGGCTGGCCGCTGGGCGGTTACATGGGAATTGCGCTGGCGTTGACCGTGGCGGTCAGCGCGGCGGTGTATTACGTGGTGGAACGCCCGGCCATCGCGCTGGGCAAACGGCTGGCGGCCCGCGCCGAATCTTGATGGCCACGCCCGTCAAAACCAATAAGCCCAAAGCCGTCCGCCCGAAGTCCGATGTCCCTGCCAGCGGCAAAGGCGCGGGCCGACGCTGGCGCTGGGGGCGCATCGCCTTGTGCGTGCTGCTCGTCCTGCTGTTGCTGCCGGTGGTGGAAGTCGCAGCGGTGCGGTTCGTTCATCCGCCGTTCACACCGTTGATGGGTTTCCGGTGGGTGGGGGACCGCTTCACCGGCGCGCACCGGGCGCAGGTGCTTTACCAATGGCGTTCTTGGCACGAACTACCGTCCAACTTTTTAAAATCGGCGTGGGTGTCCGAAGACCAGCGGTTTTTCAAGCACCACGGCTTCGACTGGGTGGAAATGAGCCATTCGCTCGAAAAGGCCGAGCGCACCGGCCAGGACCCGCGCGGCAGCTCGACGATCACCATGCAATGCGCCCGCTCGCTCTTTCTATGGCAGGGACATTCCTACGTGCGCAAGGGGCTGGAAGCCTATTACACGGTGTTGATGGAAGCGTTTCTTTCCAAGCGGCGCATCTTCGAGCTGTACGCCAACGTGATCGAGATGGGGCCGGGGGTGTACGGTGTCGAAGCCGCCAGCCGGTACCATTACGGCAAGGACTCCCGGCAGTTGGACGGCGACCAAGCGGCGATGCTGGCCGCGTTACTGCCCGCCCCGCGTACCTGGAATCCGCGCGCTCCGTCGAAGCGGTTGCTCGCCCGCCAGCAGCGGATCCTGCACGAATTGCCCACGGCACATTGGCCGGGAGCATGAGTAGACGACAATGCCGGTGAGTTCGGGGTTAGCTCACTTCGGCGCGCCCGTGGGTGCGTCTGTCAGAACATCGTCCTGGCTGCTCCAGGCAGGCGCGGTAATAGCGTAGAACTCCAGCACTTCTCCTTTGCTGGCGCGGATCGAGCGGACCACCATCGGGGGAATCAGGATGAACGATCCCGGCTGGAGGGGCTGAGCACGGTTGCCGGTCCAGACTTCTCCGTGGCCTTGGAGGACGAAAAACGACTCCTCGCCTATCTTGTTATAACTCCAGGCGCTCGCGCGGCCCGGTTCCAGATGGAAGAAGGCCACGCTCGTTTTTTCGCTCTTGGCCGAGCCAGGAGCACTACGGCCCGTCAACTCTTTCAAAATGACCCCGGGAGAAACGGTGACGGCGGGAACTTGCTCGGGGTGGAGAACTTCTGCCGTTTGGGCCTGGAGCAGCGAAGGCAGCAACACGAGGATAAATAACCAGGGTTTCATGGTCGGTGGGTAGAGTAGGAAGTTTTTGAATCAAACGCCCGGCGCGAGCAGCTTGCGGATGGCGTCGTCGAGCCGGTCGATGGTGACGGGCTTGATGAGATGGTCGCTGAACCCGGCCTCACGCGATTTTTCGATGTCGTTCTCCATTCCGTAGCCGCTGAGCGCGATTCCCGGCGGGCCGCCCCGTTCCCGCAAGGCGTTCATCAGGTCGAAACCCGTGCCGTCGGGCAACCCGATGTCGCTGATGAGCAGATCGAACGTCTCGCCGTCCGCCGTGGCGAGCGCCTCGGTCACGGAATGCGCCACCGCCACCTTGTACCCACGCCGCTTGAGCAAGCGCGACATGCCCAGGCACGTATCCAGGTGGTCGTCTACCAACAGGACGGACCGTCCTGCGCCGTCCACCGCTGTCGCCGCGCCCACCGCCGCCGGGGCGGTCGGGTTGGCCGCCGCCGTTTCCTCGGGCGTCGGGGGGGTGACTGTCGCCAATTCGACGTTGAACGTCGCCCCTTTGCCCGCGCCCTCGCTGGCGACGGTCAGGTGCCCGCCGTGCGCATCCACCATCGCCTTGGAAATTGCCAGCCCCAGCCCGAGCCCGCCGAACCGTTGGGTGATCGTGCTCTGGCCCTGGTCGAACGCGTTGAAAATCTTCCGCAAATGCTGTGGCTCCACGCCGATGCCTTCGTCGATGACCTCCACCCGCACGAAATCCGGGTCCGGCTCGTCGCCCGGCCTCTTGATCGCGTAACCGTTGTCTTGCCGCACCGCGACTCCCGGCACGGTGCTGGCGGCGGACCCACCGGGTATTTGCATGAAGTCCGCCGTTGGCTGGGTAATGCGGGGACGCGTGGCTGCCGCAAGGTTGATCGAACGCACCACGATCCGTTTACCCTGAGGCGTAAACTTGACGGCGTTTTTGAGCAGGTTCCAGAAGATCTGCTGGAGCCGCGCCGGGTCGGCCCGGACGTGGTGCAGCTTGGCGCGCAGTTCGAGTTCCACCTTGAGTCCCTTCTCGTCGATCTCTCGCTGGCAGATTTCCAGGGCGAGACGCATCGTCCGGTGGACATCGACCGTCTGGAGCGAGAGTTGCAGCTTGCCCCGGCTGATGCGCGTCACGTCGAGCAAATCGTCGATGAGCCGGGCTTCGAGTTCGACGTTGCGGCGGATAATCTCCAACGGCTGGCGCGCGGTGGGCAGCGTGTCGGTGACGGTTTCGAGTTCGGCGACCATGGTCAAAACGGGGGAAAGGGGGTTGCGCAACTCGTGGCTGAGCTGGGCCAGGAATTGATCTTTGGAGGTGTTGGCGTTGATGAGTTCCTGGCGTAGCTTGACGGCCTGTGTGCTGTCCTCCACCAGGCACAGCACGCCGAGCGTCCGCTGGTAGCTGTCCTGGAGACGCAGCAGGTTCGTCGTCAGGTAGCGGGTCTGGCCGTTCGCGCCGGGAGTGCGCTGTTCGATGGATTGGAAGGGCACGCCGAAGCCGAGCACCCGTGCCAGCGCCTCGCGGTTGGCGATGTTGAGCTGCGCGAACTTGGCCAACGTGATGTCGGCACCGCGCGGCAATCCGCCCAGGGAAGCGGCGATCTCGGTGAACGACTCGTTGGCGTGGATGAAATGTTCCCCCTCGGGATCGACCAACGCGATGCCCACGGGCATGTTGGCGAGGATTTTTTCGTTGAAGATCTGCGCCTGTTCGACGCGCAGGCTGCTCAAGAGTTGCCGCCGGTAAAAGGTCGTCAGGAAGATGGCGGCAACCACCGTGCCGACCACCAACAGGCCCACGAGCAAGGCGGTCTGGCGCAGGAAATCATGGACGGGTTGGT
The DNA here is from genome assembly GCA_964236475.1 of uncultured Chthoniobacterales bacterium. GTDB lineage: Bacteria > Verrucomicrobiota > Verrucomicrobiia > Chthoniobacterales > SZAS-18 > CAHJWO01. Next base: position 11,577 of record CAXSED010000014.1, on the reverse strand, counting down.
GGAACGCGGCAGCAGGCCGCTGCAACAGCGCGGTCCAGCCCGTGGAATGCACCGGGGCGTAAAAAAACAGGCGGTCGTCGATTTCGTCCATGCCGGTTTTCTGCCGTTGAAAGTCGTTGCGCAGCTTGGGGGCGGTCTCGCCTTGGCCGGGCACGTTGGCCTGGAACGCCCCGGCGAAAAACGGGTGGCCGTTCTGGTCGATGATCTGGAGACTGTTGCCCGGGGTTTCCACGCCGTGGAGCCGCCGCCCGATGCGCTCGACGAGCAGGTCCGCGCCGAGGTAGCCGAGAACGCCGGCCCCGGCTTTGTCGCGGATCGTTGCCACGATGCTGACCACCGTGCGCCCGTCGGCGGCGCGGCGGTAGGCCGGGGAAACGCGGAAGCCATTGTCGGCAGGCTCGGGCAGGTCCTTCCACGGCGCGGCGCTGAACTCCGTCGATTTTTCCGACGCACCTTTGACCGGCGGGGGCAGCACCGCCAAGGCATGACCGGCGGCGTCGGCGAGAAACAGGCCGTCGATGGTGCGCGAGCGGGGATAGAAAATGTTCTCCAGCCACTCGGCAGGCGTGGGCGGGGCGGTGGCCGTGGGCGCGGTGGAAAGGGGCGTGGCCGCCGGAGGATGCGTGGGGGGACGACGGTGAGCGTTGGCGGTCCAGTCGGCAGGCAGCGGGGTCGAGGCAGGAGCGGCGACCGGGGTCGTCGTCGGGACAAACAGGGCTGCCGTGCTGGGCAGAGTCCGGTAGTATTCGAGGGTGTCGCCGGAGCGGGCCAGTTCGTTGGTGACGTGCTGGGAAAGACTGTCGATGAGCGTTTCGGCGTCGTCGAGGCTCTTGGCTTCGAGCGTGCGGCTGAGCACGGAATACGAGTAATAGGCGAGCAGCAGCGAGGGTGTCCAGCCCACGAAAAGGACGCAAAGCGCCAGATGAAACGGCCGGAGGCGGCGCTTGGTGACGAACTTGGCGAGTGAATCTTTCACGGCGGTCGCTTCCTCCGACACCTGCCGCCGGGAGAAGTTCAGAAAATCAACCCAAACTTCAAGGAAGATTGAAAAGGATCAAGCGCGGAAATCCTGAGTCAGTGCCCAACGGCTCCCACCCGATTCTGCTCCGCAGGTGGCTGGCGCCCTCCGGGCGCCATGGTGATCGGCGTGCTGTCCCCCATGGCGCCCGGAGGGCGCCAGCCACCTCGGAACCTGAAAAGCAACCGTGCGGTCCCCCGTTTCCGTGTATGGTGCGGGTCCCTGATCCCGAACCGGCGAAACCCGCCGCGACAGGCGTCCTGAGGGTTTGCTCTTGACGGTCGGGGAGAAACAGCCATCATTTCGCCGGAAAATCCAGAGCACGCCTCCCTCTTCTTTCTCTTTTTCTTTAGCTTATGCCCGGACATTTTGGCGAATTATTGTGGACGCTCTGTTACATGGCGGTGCTGCTGGGCTTCTCGGCCTACGGCATCCACCGCTGGTGGATCATTTACCTGTTTTTAAAAAACCGCCGCCACGCGCCGCAGCCGTTGTCCCGTTTTGAACGGCTGCCGATGGTCACGGTGCAACTGCCGATCTTCAACGAACGTTACGTCGCCGAGCGGCTGCTGCGTGCGGTCAGCGCGCTGGACTATCCACGCGAACTGCTGGAGGTCCAAGTGCTCGACGATTCCACCGACGACACCCGGGAACTGATCCAGCGCGAGGTTGCAGCCCTGCAAGCGGGTGGTCTGGACATCCGCTACATCCACCGCACCGACCGTACGGGCTTCAAGGCGGGCGCGCTCGAAAATGGCATGCACAGTGCCAAGGGCGAATATATTTTCATCCTGGACGCGGATTTCCTGCCCGGCGCGGACATCCTGCAAAAAACGGTCCATTTCTTCACCGATCCCAAGGTCGGCATGATCCAGACCCGCTGGGGACACCTCAACCGGACGTACTCGCTGCTGACCCGGGTACAGGCGATGTTCCTCGACGGCCACCTGCTGCTCGAACAGACGGCGCGCTCGCGCTCGGGGCGGTTTTTCAACTTCAACGGCACGGCGGGCCTGTGGCGGCGCACCTGCATCGAGACGGCGGGCGGCTGGCAGCACGACACGCTCACCGAGGACCTCGACCTGAGCTACCGCGCGCAGTTGGAGGGCTGGAAGTTCGTGTTCCTGTCCGACGTGGTCACCCCGGCGGAACTGCCCGTGGACATGAACGGCTTCAAGAGCCAGCAGCACCGCTGGACCAAGGGCAGCATCCAGACGTGCAAGAAGATTCTGCCGCTCATTCTGCGGAGCAAACTTCCGTTCAAAATCAAGCTGGAAGCCGCGCTGCATCTCACTTCCAATTTCTCGTACCTGTTGTTGGCAGCGTTGTGCGTGCTGCTTTCGCCTACGGGCTACGGCGGGCATGGCTGGGTGCGCTTCGTGTTGTTCGACGCACCGGTGTTCCTGGCAGCCAGTGTGTCGGTGGCCGTGTTTTATATCTGCGCGCAACGGGAACTCTATCCGCGCACCTGGATGCGGGAGATTTTCCTGTTGCCGCCGCTGATTGCGCTGGGCATCGGGCTTTCGCTCAACAATGCCCGCGCCGTGCTGGAGGCCATCTTCAACCACACGACCGCTTTCGTGCGCACGCCCAAGTACGGCATCGAGCAACGTCCGATGGTCGGTGTGGACGGCGTCGCGTGGCAGAAAAGCCGTTATTTGCCGATCAAATCGCTGTTGCCGCTGGTTGAGCTTGGCTTTGCGATCTATTTCACGTATTTCATCTACTGCGCAGTGGTGGGGGGGCAGTATTCCACCCTGCCGTACCTAGTGCTCTTCCAGTTGGGTTTTTGCTACGTGGCGTTTTCCTCGCTTACGCAGTGGATGCCCGCCCGGCGGCACTCGGTGTTGCCCGCGTGACAAGATTTCCAACCAGTCCAACCCTTGCACTCCGTTTGCTCCATTCCAATTGCATGGACTCCGCCGCTGCTCGCCGCTGCCTTCGTTTTTGCGGTCTGACGACCGCCGTTACCGTTCTGCTGAGCGGGTGTGAAGTCACGCCGCCGCTCGCTGCCACCCGCAACCAGGTCATCATCAGCGTTCGCGACCAGAAGTTGACGGTCGTCAAGGAAGACCACACCCGCGTTTCGTTCCCGATTTCCACGTCGAAATTCGGCCTGGGCGACCGGCGCGGCACCTACGAGACGCCCACGGGCGAGCTGGCCGTGGCCGCCAAGATCGGCGGCGGCGCGCCGGTGGGGGCGGTGTTCCACGGGCGCATGAGCACCGGGGAGATCGTCAAGGTGGACGCCCCGGGGCGTGACGCCATTGTGACGCGCATCCTGGCTTTGAAGGGCCTCGAAGCCAGCAACTCGGGCGCGTTTTCCCGCGGCATCTACATTCACGGCACGCCCGAGGAACGCAACATCGGACGGCCCACTAGCTACGGCTGCATCCGCATGCGTTCGCGCGACGTGATCGAGCTTTACAACATGATCAAGGTGGGTGCGCGGGTGCAGATCATCGATACCACGCAGAACGAGGCCATCGCCGCCAACATCGTTCACGCGCCCACCGTCGCGCCAGCACCGAACATCGCAGTGCCCGCAGCGGTGAGCGCGGCGGTCGCGGTCAACGGCGCGAAACCGGCTGCGGCCACGCCGACGCCCGCCGTTCCGGCCAAGAAGCAATGGGCCGGTGCGCCAACGACCCTGCTGGCCAAGCAAACCGCCGTCGATAAGGCGAAGGCCCGCCCGCCGGTGGGTGCGCCGCCGACGGCCCGGCCCGTTTCCAACAATGCACCTCCTGAAAGCAACACGCCGGGCAGCTCGAACACCTTGGGCCGCCCCGTGCTCGACTCGCTGTAAAAGGAAATTTTCATCATGCTCCTCTTCAAACGTTTGCTGACCACGCTGGTGCTGTTCCTCGTTTTCTTCGTGGTCGTGTTCTTCGGTGCGATGGTGGCGGGCGGCACCATGGTGGGAGCCAAAGCCAGCAGCCATACCAGCGCGCGAACCTACGAAGAAGGCTATGCGGTCGGACAGCAAGCGGGAAGAGAATTTGCCGCTAAATGGGGACCCATCGTGGGCGTTACGGCGCTCGGGGTCGCGTTGATCAGCTCGTTCGCGTTGTCGTTTTCCGGGGTGCTGCCGTGGTGCCGACGCCAGGCCGCGCCGCCCCCGCTGCCGCCTGCAGCGATATAGCGTGGCGAGGCGGGAGCGAGAAAGCCGTTGACAAGCGGTTCGGGACGCGGCAGGGTCGTAGCCCTTCAACGACTCTCATTTTTCGTCATGGCAAACACCAAATCCGCCGCCAAGCGCGCCCGTCAGACCATCAAGCGCACGCTCCGTAACCGCCGGGTGCTTACCGCACTCAAGACCGAGACCAAGCGCCACGCCGCCGCCAGCAGCACCGGCACGGACAAGGCCGTGACCCGCGCCACCTACGAGAAGCTCGTGTCCGAATTGGATAAAGCCGCCAAGCGTGGCGTGATCCACAAGAACGTCGCCAACCGGCGCAAGAGCCGTCTGGCCAAAAAGCTCGTCGCGGTGGCTTGATCGAAATTTTAGGTAGGGACGCCTCTCCGAGGTACTCCCTCTTTGTCTGGTTGGCCGTGTGTCTACCAGACGTTTCCCCAAAAGTTCTAGGGCCTACCTCGGTGAGGTATCCCTACTTGGGTAAGCGAGCTTTGATTGCTCGGGCTTTTTCCAGGGCGGCTTCCACCGATTCGTCCAGCACGCAGAAGTGCCCCATCTTGCGGCCCGGCTTGGCCGTTTCCTTGCCGTAGAGATGGAGTTTCGCGGCGGGTTCCTCCAACACCGGTTGCCAATTCGGCGGGCGGTGGTCCGAGTCCCATAAATCGCCGAGCAGGTTGACCATGACGGCTGGCCGCAACAGGTCGGTCCTGCCCAGCGGCAAACCGCAGATCGCCCGGGTGTGCTGCTCGAACTGGCTGGTCAGGCAGGCGTCGAACGTCAGGTGGCCGGAATTGTGCGGACGCGGGGCCAATTCGTTGACCAGCAGCTTGCCGGATGAGGTCAGGAACATCTCGACCGCCAGCAAGCCGCGCACGTCCAGGGTCTCAGTGACGGCCCGCGCTAGTTCCCAAGCGTCGGCGAGGACCGACGGCGCAAAGCGTGCCGGTGCGATGGTGAAGTCCAGAATGTGGCGCGTGTGGATGTTCTCGAACACCGGGAACGGCACGATCTGCCCCTGGCCGTTGCCCGCGCAGATGACCGACAGCTCGGCGGCGAAATCCACCCATGCCTCCAGGACGCCGCGCCGCGCCTGTCCGCCGCTCCATTGCTGCCAGGCGTCGGCGGCGGTCATGCCGGGAGTGATTTTGAGTTGGCCCTTGCCGTCGTAGCCACTTTCGGCAGTTTTGAGCACGCAGGGGGTGCCGAGAGCTTCGATGGCGGCGGCGAGTTCTTCGGGCGTGGTGACCACGCGGAAATCGGCGTGCGGGAAACCGTGTTGGTGCAGGAAGTTCTTTTCCCGCTCGCGGTGCTGGCAGATTTCCAGGGCTTGCCAACGCGGGTAGACCGGGCAGAACTTTTCGACGGCCTGGAGCGCGGCAGGCGGGATGTTCTCGAACTCGAAACCAACGGCGTCCAGACCCGAGGCGAAGTCTGCGAGCGCGGCGAGGTCGGTAAACTGAGCGCGGATCATCCGCTCGCAGACGGGCGCGGCGGGGGCGGCGTCACCGGCAGGGTCGAACGCGCGGAATTTGTAGCCCATGCGTCGGCCAGCGAGGGCGGTCATGCGGGCGAGTTGCCCGCCACCGAGCAGGCCAAGGGAAGAACCGGGAGGAATCATGCGGAGAGGTGAAGAATGAAGGATGAAAGTGGCGGAGGCAAATCCGGTTGTAGGGCGACCGTCCCGGTTGTCAATCGAGGGCGCACGGCTTGGCAATGGGCAGGGCGGATGCAATTTCTACGGAGAGCACTCGCTGACGGCAACCGGGACGGTTGCCCTACCATCGAGCCAACCGACCACGATGGCATGCGGCACCGTCAGCGCGGAAAGCAGGATCAAATAGGCAGTGATGACCTGAGCCGAGCCGTGCAGCAAGTCTGGCCAGACCAGGAAAATCAATCCCAAGCCGATCAGGGAAAGGACGGTCAGCGGCAGGGTGCGCCGATGGAAATCCACCACGGCGCGCCAGAGCGGGAGCGGGCTAGCCGGGTGCAAGGTCCCTTCCATCCGCAGCAGGTGCCGCCAGGCGTGGAACGCCACCCAATAGCAGGCAAACGACAACAACGGCGGGGCCACCCGGAACAACAGGAGCAACACGCCGGTTTCCAGTCCTTCAAAGGCCAGTGTGCGCTGGTTGGGTCGGGTCGATTGGAGGCGGATTTCCAGGCACAGCCCGGCGGTCTGCAAGGCCGCGCCCAGCCACAGAAAATCGGGGGCAACGTGCAACAGACCAGCGATGGTTTCCCGGGCGCCGTGGCCCAAAGACGCGAAAGGCAGCAGCACCGCCGCCGATTGCGCGGGCCAGAAAGTCAGCGAGGTGAAGATCACCAGCAGACCCCGGCCCACGCCGAAAAGCCACCAGACCGGATCACGCAGCGGCGTCTTGTCGGGGAGAAGTACGGACGCCTCCGCGCTGCCGAAATGCCAGACCGTCAGGGCGATGAACCCGGCCAGCGCCAGCCCCGGTTGCACCCCCCACAAGCCGAGCGTCGCCAGCGCGGCCAGCACGTAGACCGCCGCCAGGACCGCCCGGGTTTGCCAGCGATGCCAACGGGGGCCTGCCGCCATCCGCATGATCCACCAATCCGCCGAACCGTGCGGCAGCCCGAAAAACGGCACGCTGCCGACCAGCACCCCGACCGCCACCGAATTGGCCTGTGCTCTCGGCAAGACCAACGCCGCCCCGACCGCCGCGCCCGCCGCCAGCCAAGGGATGCCGTAAAGAACGGCGCGGTTTCGGGTGCAAGCGGGTGGCATCGGTGCTTCCTTGGCCCAGTTGACATGACTTTTCCAGAAACGTTCGTTCCCACCGCGCGAGAAGTCGGCCTGCTGCCGATGGTCACGGAGCTTTTTTTCGTGGCCGCCCTGTTCAGTTTTGCCGCCGGATTCGTCTTTTTCCTGAGCAGCCGCCCCAGCGTCGCGCCGTGGCACCGGGCCTCGACGACCCTGACGGCGGTGATCTGCCTGGTCGCGGCGGCGTCCTACGCGTTCATCCGTTATTATTACCACGACATGCTGCATCAGCTCGTGCTGGTGGCGCAGGACCCGGGTGGCAAACGGCGGGTGATCCACGACGCGTTTTTCGCCATTGGCCAGTACCGCTACATGGACTGGGCGGTGACGACCCCGCTGCTGCTGCTCAAGATGGTGCTCGCCCTCAAGGTCAAGCCGCGCGAAATTTCGGGCTGGATCGCGCTGCTACTCGGGGCGGATTTTTTCATGGTCATCACCGGGAGCATCGGCGACCAGCAGTTCGGAGCGGACGGCGCGCTGCTCGTCGGGCGGCACCTGCTCTGGGGGACGATCTCGACGCTGGGCTACCTCGTGATTCCCTACGTGCTATTCTGGCGGCTGGGGCCGCGTTACGGCGGGCAGGCCGACGACGAGAGCGGCCACGCGTTCCGGCTGATGGCGCTGACGACCGTGACCACCTGGGGGGTGTATCCGCTGGGCTATCTGGTGCCCGCGTTGTTTCCGTCGGCGGACTTGAACTGGGTCCATCTGGCGTACACGGTGGCGGACGTGGTCAACAAGATCGGCGTGGGCGTGGTGGCGTTCCTGGCGGGGGTGGAGGAACTGGACCGGCGGGTGCCCAAGGAATCGGTGCAACACGGGCGGTTTATCGGATAAATCTGGCATCGACAAAACCGCGCGGCGCGTGAAAAGTCTCCCCATGGAAATCGCCACACAACTCGCCCTGTTTCTTGAAAATACGCCCGGAACGCTGGCTGCCGTTTGCGACGAATTGGCTGCGGCGAACATCAACATCCTCGCGCTGACGATTTCCGACACGGTGGACCATTCGGTGGTGAGGATGATCGTCAACGACACGGACAAGGCGCTGTCCATCTTCGAGGAGCACGGGACGCTGACCGTCGAGAACAGAGTGTTGCTTTGCGAGATTGACAACCAGCCGGGCAGCCTTTCCAAGATCGCGCACACCTTGGCGGAAGCGCAGGTGAACATCGAATATGCGTATCTGGCGACGGGTCAGACCAGCTCGCAGGGTTTGATGGTGCTGCGCGTCAGCGACGCGGAAAAGGCGTTGGCAGCGATCCAGGCCAAGTAGCGGCCTCCCATCTGCCGCGCCGGGGGTGGAATTTGGCAAATTTTCAATGGTTGCCACCGCCACGCGTAGCCTTTTATCCGAAGCTAAACCGTCTCCCGGATCGTTGGAATCCGGCGTGGCTCCGTCGTCGTAAAGCATTCTCCAATTTATGCCTATCAAAGTTTGGCCAGGAACCCCTTACCCCCTCGGCGCCACGTGGACCGGCCAGGGCGTCAATTTTGCCGTGTTCAGTGAGAACGCGACCGGCGTGGACGTGTGCCTCTTCGACAGTGCTGACGCCGAAACCGAGAGCGTGCGCGTGCGGTTGACCGAGTACACCGATCAGGTCTGGCACGCGTTTCTGCCCGAAATCCGTCCCGGCCAGCACTACGGATTCCGGGTGTACGGACCTTATGCGCCGGAGAAAGGGTTGCGCTTCAACGCTTCCAAACTGCTGCTCGACCCGTATTCCAAGGCGGTCAGCGGCGACGTGGAATGGGGCACGGAGATGTACGGCTACGAGATGGACGGCAGCGGCGACGCCCACCGCGATTACCGGGACGACGCTTGGGGCATGCCCAAGAGCATCGTCATCGATCCGGCCTTCGACTGGGGCACGGACCAACTGCCGCGCACTCCGCTACACCGGTCGATCATCTACGAGGCACACGTCAAAGGGTTTTCCATTCAAAACCCCGACGTGCCCGAAAAGCTGCGCGGCACTTACGCGGGCCTCGGCAGCGAGCCGTCCGTCAAGTACCTCAAGGAACTGGGCATCACCGCCATCGAATTGCTGCCCGTTCACCAGCACGTCGAGGATCAGCACCTCGTCGAGAAAAAGCTCAAGAATTACTGGGGCTACAACACGATCAGCTATTTCGCGCCGCACCACGGCTACGCGGCCAGTGGACCGGGCTGCGAAATGGTGCGCGAGTTCAAGCAGATGGTCAAGAACCTGCACGCGGCGGGGATCGAGGTCATCATCGACGTGGTTTACAACCACACGGCGGAGGGCAACCACCTCGGGCCGACGCTCTCGTTCAAGGGGATCGACAACCCGACTTACTACCGGCTGATGCCCAAAGATCCCCGGTACTACATGGATTTCACAGGCTGCGGAAATTCGCTCAACGTGCTGCATCCGACTGTGTTGCGTATGATCGTCGATTCCCTGCGCTACTGGGTGACGGAGATGCACGTCGACGGGTTCCGCTTCGACCTCGCGGCGACGCTGGTGCGCGGCGAGAACGACATCAACAAGTATTCGTCGTTTCTGGCGATCATCCACCAGGACCCAATTTTGAGTCAGGTCAAATTGATCGCCGAGCCGTGGGACATCGGTATGGGCGGGTACTTGGTAGGCAATTTTCCGGTGTTGTGGACCGAGTGGAATGGGCGTTACCGCGACACGGTGCGCAAATATTGGAAGGGTGACGATTCGCAGGTGGGCGAGTTTGCCTTCCGCATCAGCGGTTCGTCGGACCTGTACCAGACGAGCGGCAAGCGGCCCTACGCCAGCATCAACTTCATCACCAGCCACGACGGCTTTTCGCTGAACGATCTCGTCAGCTACAACGACAAACACAACGAGGCCAACGGCGAAAACAACAACGACGGCGACAACAGCAACCACTCCTGGAACGGCGGCGCGGAAGGTCCGACCGACGACGAGAAGATCAACTCCCTGCGCCAGCGGCAGCGGCGAAACTTCCTGGCGACGCTGATGTTGAGCCAGGGCGTGCCCATGCTGCTCGGCGGCGACGAATACGGACGCACCCAGTACGGCAACAACAACGCCTATTGCCAGGACGACGCGATTTCGTGGCTCGGCTGGAAACGCGACAAATCGGCAGAGCAGCTTTTGTGGTTCACGCAGCATTTGATCAAGCTGCGTCACGGGCATCCGGTGTTCCGGCGGCCCAAGTTCTTCCAGGGCCGCAAGATTCGTGGGCAAGACGTGAAGGACATCATGTGGTTCAATCCCGGCGGCACGGAAATGAGCGACGAGGAATGGAACTCCGGATTCGTGCGTTGCGTGGGGATGCTGCTCAGCGGCAAGACGATGGACGTGCGCGACGAGAAGGGCGAGCCCATCGTGGACGAGACGTTTCTGGTGCTTTTCAACGCGAATCACGATCCGCAACGTTTCACGCTGCCAGGCCGGGTGGACGTGCGCTGGGGTCTATTCCTTGATACGGCGGAAGACACCGGGTTCATCGAACCGACGCGCGTCATGCAGGCGGGGCAGGCGATCAAGTTGATCGACCGTTCGCTGTGCTTGTTGCGGCTGGTCGAAGGCGAGGAAAGCTCGATCACGTTGCGGTAATTGTTGCCCCCTGCCACGCCGTGATGTCCATCAAACAACCTCCTCCCGGTGCCGCCGTCCTGACCGACACCGGCGGGGTCCGCTACCGCGTCTGGGCACCCGAAACGCGCGAGGTGGAAACCGTCGTCCTCTCCGCCGATGGCCAGCCGGTCCGCACGGTCGCTTTGGCCGCCGCCGAGAACGGTTATTTTCAGGGCGACGATCCGCAGGGCCGCGCAGGTGATCTGTATAAATTCCGGCTCGACGGCGACGAGGGAAAGACGTTTCCTGACCCGGTTTCGCGTTTCCAGCCGCAGGGGGTCCACGGACCGTCGATGGTGATGGAGCCATATCATTATGCGTGGCAGGACGACGAGAAAAGGCCGAAGGCCGTGCTGGATTCGCTCGTAATTTACGAACTGCACGTCGGCACGTTCACGCCGGAGGGAACGTTCCTCGCCGCCATCGACAAGCTGGATGGGTTGATCGAACTCGGCGTTACCGCCATCGAGTTGATGCCGCTGGCGGATTTCCCGGGCCGCTGGAACTGGGGCTACGACGGCGTCTTTTTGTACGCGCCCTCCCGGGCTTACGGACAGCCGGACGATTTGCGCGCCCTCGTGGACGCCGCCCATGCGCGGGGTCTGGCCGTGATGCTAGACGCTGTTTACAACCATCTCGGTCCCGATGGCGCGTACCTCGGCGCGTACACGAAGAGTTACTTCAACCCCGCGCACAAAACGCCGTGGGGCGACGCGCTCAATTTCGACGGACTAAACAACGCCCCGGTGCGCGAGTATTTCCTGGGCAACCCGGTGTACTGGATGGACGAGTTCCACATCGACGGGTTCCGGCTCGACGCAATCCACGCCATCATCGACGAGACCGACCGGCACGTGTTGACGGAAATCGCCGAGGCGGTCCATGCGCGGGGCGGTTTCGTCTTTGCGGAGGACGAGCGCAACGCGGCTTTTCTCGCCACGCCCGAAGCCGACGGCGGCACAGGGCTGGACGGCCTGTGGGCGGATGATTTCCACCACAGCGTGCGCGTCGCGCTGACCGGCGAGCGCGA
>CAXSED010000013.1:0-57859 GCA_964236475.1 uncultured Chthoniobacterales bacterium | reverse complement strand
CCGTCCTTGGTGATCGTCGGGCTGCCGAATTTCTTGTCGAGGATGACGTTGCGGCCCGATGGCCCAAGCGTCGCCTTGACCGCACGCGCCAGTTTCTCCACGCCGCGCAGGAGAGCCTGCCGGGCATGTTCGTCGAATTGTAGTTGTTTTGCTGCCATAATCGTAAGTGTCTGAGTGTGTTCTGTAAAAGTGAACTGTGGGTGAGGATCAGCCGAGGATGCCGAGCACGTCGTCTTCGCGCATGATCAGGTAGGACTCGCCGTCCACCTTGACTTCCGTGCCGCCGTATTTGCTGATGAGCACGCGGTCGCCGACCTTCACGGTGAAGGGAAGCTTCTTGCCTTCGTCGTCGGTCTTGCCGGTGCCGATAGCGACGACTTCGCCCTCTTGGGGTTTTTCTTTGGCGGTGTCGGGGATGATGATCCCGCCGCGCTGGGTTTCTTTTTCTTCGAGCGGGTGAACGAGCACCCGGTCGCCGAGAGGTTGCAATTTAATAGCCATGGTTTTGTGGTTTCTCTGTGTTGAGATTCGTGGGGTTTAGGAAACCCGGCAGCCAGGGCGAATCACCGCTGGCTGCCGGGAAAGTATTGGTTTACTGGACGGAGGCGAGGCGGCTACTTCTTTTTGTCCTCGTCGACCATTTCAAATTCGGCATCGACCACGTCGCCTTCCGGCTTCGCGCTGCCGCCGCTGGACGCCTGTTGTTCGCCGCCGGGTTGCCCCGGGCCAGCCTGGGCACCCTGCTGCTGTTGGGCAGCCGCCGCCTGGGCGTAGAGTTCGGCGCTGACTTCTTGGAAACGAGTTTCTAGCGTGTCCTTCGCGCTCTTGATCGCGTCGGTATCGGTGCCTTCGAGCGCTTTGCGGACTGCAGCGATGGCTTCCTCGATGCCAGCCTTTTTGTCGGCGGGCAGCTTGTCGCCAAGCTCTTTGAGTTGCTTCTCGCTCTGGTAGGCCAGGTTGTCGGCGGTGTTGCGCGTCTCAATGGCGTCCTTCGCCTTGTTGTCCTCGTCGGCGTGCGCTTCAGCTTCCTTCTGCATCCGGGCGATTTCTTCCTTGGTCAATCCGCTCGAACCGGTGATGGAGATTTTCTGCTCCTTGCCCGTGCCGAGGTCCTTGGCCGAGACGTTGAGGATGCCGTTCGCGTCGATGTCGAACGTGACTTCGATCTGCGGCGTACCCCGAGGCGACGGCGGGATGCCGTCGAGATGAAACGTGCCGAGGTTCTTGTTGTCACGGCTCAACGGGCGTTCACCCTGCAAAACCTTGATTTCCACGCCCGGCTGGTTGTCACTGTAAGTCGAGAAAATCTGCGACTTGCGAGTCGGGACCGTCGTGTTGCGCGGGATCATCGGGGTCGCCACGCCGCCAGCCGTTTCGATGGCCAACGTCAGCGGGGACACGTCGAGCAGCAGCACATCCTTCACGTCACCCTTAAGTACGCCGCCCTGGATGGCCGCGCCGATGGCGACGACTTCGTCCGGGTTGACGCCCTTGTGGGGTTCCTTGTTGACGATGTTACGCGCCGTTTCGATGACCTTCGGCATGCGGGTCATGCCGCCGACGAGCACCAACTCGTCGATTTTATCCGCCGGGATTTCGGAATCCTTCAAGCACTCCCGCACCGGGGCAACCGTCCGGGCAAACAAGTCATCCGTGAGCTGTTCGAGCTTGGCGCGGGTGATCGTCTTCTGGATGTGCTTCGGGCCGGTCTGGTCTGCCGTGATGAACGGTAAATTGATGTCGTAAGTCTGCGCGGACGACAGCGCGATCTTCGCTTTTTCGGCTTCCTCCTTGATGCGCTGAATGGCGTCCACTTGCTTGCTCAGATCAATGCCGGTATCCGTCTTGAACTCCTTGATGATCCAGTCGATGAGCTTGTTATCCCAATCGTCACCGCCGAGATGCGTGTCGCCGTTCGTGGCGCGGACTTCAAACACGCCGTCACCGATGTCGAGCACGGAGATGTCAAACGTGCCGCCACCGAGATCATACACAGCGATCTTCTCATCCTTCTTCTTGTCGAGGCCGTAAGCCAGCGATGCTGCCGTCGGTTCGTTGATGATGCGCAGCACTTCCAGACCGGCGATTTTGCCCGCGTCCTTGGTCGCATTGCGTTGCGAATCGTTGAAGTACGCCGGGACAGTGATGACCGCCTGGGTGATCTTTTCGCCGAGCTTGGCTTCAGCATCCGCCTTGAGCTTGCTGAGGATCATCGCCGAAATTTCCGGCGGGGAGTATGTTTTCTTCTCGCCGTTAATCGTGATTTCCACCGCCACGTCGCCATTGCTAGCGCGGACGGTTTTATAGGGAACACGCTGTTCCTCATCCTTTACTTCGTCGAACTTGCGTCCCATGAAGCGCTTGATGGAGAAAACCGTATTTTGGGGGTTGGTCACCGCCTGCCGTTTGGCGGCTTGACCGACCACGCGTTCGCCGTTCTTGGTGAATGCGACGATGGAAGGCGTTGTGCGAGCGCCTTCGGAGTTTTCGAGAACCACCGGTTCACCATTCTCCATGACGGCCATACAAGAGTTGGTGGTGCCGAGGTCGATGCCTAAAATTTTTGCCATATTGTGGTAAATGGGTTCTCGTATTCTAGAGCACGGGCCGTACCTATACCCGTCTTTCACATTACTTGCTTTCGCAGAGCAACTTAAATAATGTATCAATTTGATACATTACCTCTATTGCATGCCAGAAAGTCACACTATCGAAGGTACGGCAAATGAAAATGAGTCAAAACGACTCATCCCTTCAATCCATCAATGAACTGGCCCTCCTCGCTGGGCGCGGGTAAAGTTCCTGCTTCTCATTCGGTTTGACGTTCCTTTCCGGCGCACCATCAGTTACCCTGCTTCGTTCCTTCTATGGCATCTCCCCACGCAGCAATGCCCGCAGCCGATATGGAAGGCCGTGAGAAGTTAATGTTGGTCATCACCGAGCGGGACATCGTTTTCAACTGCCCTTCCTGCCAGGGCCAACTCGTGGTGGACCGTGACGGCGCGGGTTTGGAAGTTTCGTGTTCGCATTGTGGCCAGACCCTGACTGTCCCTCCGCACGAACCCCGTGCGGCGACCCAACTGCCAGCTGCGTTGGCCGTCCGTGACGCCGAGGCTGCCGTTGAAGTACCCGTAAAGGCTTTTGACTTCGCTGCGTATTCGCCCGAGCAATTACAGCGGCGGCTCGACGAACTGAAACACCAACTCAAGGAAAACCGCTCGCAGGACACCGAGATGCGCGGCCACGTCAATCGCGCCACGATGGAACTGCACCGTTTGCAATTGCGCTTGAAGAAACTTCAGGAGCGCCACGGGGATATCGAGGCCGAACTCGCAGCCATCCACGCACACGTCGGTCCAACAGCGGACTAAAAGTTTGCGGTGGCTACATGCCCTTCGCTGGTCACATCTTGCTCTTGAAGCTCAAAAGCAACTTCTGCGCACGGGTGGGAATCGCCGTAAATCTTGGCTCGTCGAACGGTGTGTTGAGAAACTCACTGTAGCCCGGAACCTCCCGCAACGCGGGATCAGCCAAGTTACGAAAGCCCATGCTCCACTCGGGGAACTGCCGGGTCTCGATTCGTTGCGTCAAAAGGGTAATCAGTCCGCTGTGACGCGGGTCAAGCTTGATCTTTTCCTGTAGTTTGTGGATCGTTTGCTCTTCCCCCTCAATTGCCTGCATGAAATTGCCGTCCCGGTACACCAGCATGCCGGTCACATCGATGAGCGCGTTGTTGCGGCGCGAGGTTTCGAGCAGGGCCGTCAGATCGCCTTTGGAGAAAGGCACCTGGGCGGAACTGACATAAATCAGAGAGATCAGTGGCATGGATCAGCAAGGTCGCACCGAAAACCCGCGCCTCTTTTGTTTCGCGCCCGATTGCGCGGCGCACGCGGGAGATTTCGATGTGTGCCTCCTTGCTAGAGCAGCATCCTTGCCCGCCTGGACCCGGGCTTTGCCTGAAAATTCCCGCCGGTTATTCCTGACCGGTTAACCCGGTGAATGCCCGATGTGGAAAGTGCAGCGGTACAAGCCCGGAGCGGATTCTTCCTCGCGCCGCACCGGACAGTTGAGCACCCGCTCGAACATCTCGCGCTCCAGCCGCGCCAGGATCGGGTAGCGGCGTAGCAAATCCTCGATGGGTGAATGGTGCTCGACGATCCGCAACGTCTCCGGCGCGCTCCGGTCCAGCTCGGACATGTAACCCTCCACGTCCCGCAGGCGCGCCAGGCATTCCGCACGTTCCTCCAACCCCGGGAATTTAATCTTGGCCCGGTATTTTTCGGTCCTCTGCCCGAAGATGCCGAACAGAATCTTGGTGGGAGCCGCCGGCCCGTAGGTGGATTGCACCGCTTCGAGCACCTCGGCAATCAGCGGATTGTGCGCCCCGGGAAACAGGTCCCGGGCGCGGTGGGTGAGCCGGTAAAGCATCTCGGGCCGGCCCACGGGCTTGGGCCGCCGCCAGGTGTCGAGATATCCCTCCTTTTCCAGCGCCAGACAATGGTCCTTGATCCCCATGTAGCTCATCCGAAAATGCGCGGCCAGTTCCTTGACGGACATTCCGCCCCGCCGTTTGAGCACAGTCAGGATGTCCAGACGCTGGCTGCGCCCGATTTCTCGGATCAACTTCTGGTTCATGGCGGCAGAGACGCGCTCTCCGCGAGACGCCACGGAGCAGCCCCGACAGTCTGGTTCCACCCGCCGGTTTTTGCACGCAAAAACCACCGCCGCACCGCGTTCGGTCAGTCCGCTTTGATGACCTCGAAGGATTTACCTGCCGGACGTTCGAGATAGCAGACGATTCCCCGCTTCGGATCGCCGGATTTCGCCGCTTCCTTGAAGGACACCACGTCTCTGACCGGGCGGTCGTCCACGGCGGTGATCACGTCCTTGACGGCGATGTGCGCCCGCGCCGCCGGGCTATCCTCGGCCACGGAGGTCACCACCACACCAGTGTTTGCCGTGATGCCCAGGTTCGCCGCGAGGTCCCGGTTCAAATCCTGGAGTTGCATCCCGAACTGCGCGGCCTCTTGCTTCTGCGAGTCGGAGTCCGGCCCGGTGCCGGGGCCGTTCGGGTTGTTGCGCACTACCTCCACCGGCAACTCGGCGGTCACGACCGGCACCTTGATGTTTTTGCCATCGCGGATCACCGACAGCCGCACGGTCGTACCGACCTTCTTCGATAGAATCTGCTTTTGCAGATCGCGGTCCGTGCCGACCGCCACGCCATCCACCTCCGTAATGACATCCTTGGGCCGCAGGTCGCTCTTGCTCGCCGGGGTATCGGTCATGATCGTGTTGACGATCACGCCCTTCTTCACCCCACTGAAAACGCCGCCGTATTGTTCCGGCGTGTCGTCGTCCACCGACACGATACGCACGCCGATGTATGGCCGGATCACGCGCCCGGAATGGATGAGTTGGTCGCCCACCTCGCGCAGCATGTTGCTGGGAATGGCAAAACCCAGGCCCCGGTTCAGGCCGTTGATGAGCGTGTTCATGCCGATGACCTTGCCGTCCAGGTTGACCAGCGGGCCGCCCGAGTTGCCGGGGTTGATCGACGCGTCGGTCTGGATGTAATCCTCGTAATTGTCGTTCGAGCCCAGTTCGAGCTTGTTGCGGCCCTTGGCGCTGACGACGCCTGTGGTGAAGGTGTAATCCAGGTTGTACGGCACGCCGATGGCGCAGGCCAATTCGCCCACGCGCACGCCGTCGCTGTCGGCCAGTTCCTCCACCGGCAGGTCGTTCGCCTCGATTTTGATGACGGCGATGTCCGTCTTCTCGTCCGTGCCGGTCAGCTTGGCCGGGAACTGGCGCCCGTCTTTGAGTTTGACGGTGATCCGGTCGGCCCCGGTGACGACGTGATTATTAGTCAGGATGTAGCCGCCTGACTGGATGACGAAACCCGAGCCTTCGCTCTGCGGTTTCTGGTGGCGACTGTTGTTCGGTCCGTCGGGCGCGCCGCTGCCTTCGCCGTCCGGTCCCGGACGAAAGAAGAAGTCGTGAAAGTAGTCGTTGCCCTCGTTTTCACTCGTCGGCTTCTTGATCACATCAATGATGACCACCGCCGGGGCCACGCGCTCGAACACGCTGACAAACGCGTCGTTGAGCTGCACGGCGATGCTCTTGGCTGGCGACGGCGGCACCATCGGCTCGGCCTTGGGCGCGGGGATGACGGATGGCGCTTTCTCCTGCCCTTTGCCGGGGGAAGTCCGTTCGGTGAGTTTGCCCGTTTCCTGCGCCCGGCAAAGGCCGATGCCAGCAGCGATGGACAGAGCGAAAACAGCGAGCCGGAAGGAGGAGCTTTTGGTCATGGCAGCGATCAATGATACGTTACGGAAGCCAGCAGCGGACGAGTGCAAATTCCGCCGCGAGGCCAACCAACCTGACACGCGTGGCTCGTTTGACAACAACATCCACGCGCCTAGTGGTAGCCGATTCGGTTAAACTTAAATGAACGCGAACGCTCTTTCCGAGCCAGCCGCCGCCGCCGCCGCCTCACCCGCCGCCGCTCCTTCAGTTTCCCACCCGATCTCTGGCGACACCACGGATTTTTCATCGCCCGTACCCGGTTATTGGCCCGACGTGCCCGCCGCTCAGTGGAACGACTGGAAATGGCAGCTCAAGAACCGCGTTACCACGCTCGAACAACTCGAACGGCACCTCGTTCTCACCCCGGACGAGCGCGCCGGGGTCGTCATCGCGGGCAGCAAACTCTCGCTGGCCGTCACCCCGCATTTTTTCAACCTGATCGAGCGCGAAAACCCGGATTGCCCCATCCGGCGGCAGATTATCCCGCAGATCGGCGAGTCCTACGTTAGCCCGTTCGAGATGGCGGACCCCTGCGGCGAGGACAGCCACATGCCGGTGCCCGGGCTGGTCCACCGCTACCCGGACCGTGTGCTGTTCCTCGTGACGGATCGTTGCGCCAGCTATTGTCGATATTGCACCCGCAGCCGGGTGGTCAGCGGCGCGGGAGAGCAGGAACTGCACACCAACTTCGAGGAAGCCATCCGCTATATCGAGACGCACTCGGAGGTGCGGGACGTGCTACTTTCGGGCGGCGACCCCCTGTTGTTCTCGGACGACAAGCTGGAATCGCTGCTGAGCCGTCTGCGCGCCATTCCGCACCTGGAATTCCTGCGCATTGGCTCACGCGTGCCGATCTTCCTGCCACAACGCATCACGCCGGAACTCTGCGCGATGCTGGCGAAATATCATCCGCTCTGGATGAGCGTCCACGTCAACCATCCGCGCGAATTGACGCTGGAAGTCAAAGCAGCGCTCGAACGCCTCGCCAACGCCGGGATTCCGCTCGGAAACCAGAGCGTGCTGTTGCGCGGCGTGAACGACAGCGTCGAGACGATGCGCACGTTGGTCCACAAACTCCTGCGCTGCCGGGTGCGTCCGTACTATCTGTACCAGCTCGACCTGATCCAGGGTTCGTCGCATTTGCAGGTGCCCGTCTCGAAAGGGCTGGAGATCATCGAGGGGCTGCGCGGGCACACCACTGGATACGCGATCCCGCAGTACGTGATCGACGCCCCTGGCGGCGGCGGCAAGGTGCCGGTGAATCCCAACTACGTCATCTACCACGACGCCGAGAAGGTCGTGATCCGCAATTACGAAGGGAAAGTATTCGAGTACCCCGAGCCTGCGGTCTCTTGACCTTCCCCACTGAAATATTTCGCTGGTGAGCGAAGGGATTGAATTGCACGATTCCGAGTTATCGGTCGTCACGATTGATGATGACTCGGCGATGATAACTTTTGAGCCTGCTTATCTCCATCGCGTGGGTACTGGTTGGTTGCAGTCTGCAAGGCTCGACTTTTCGGGTGTCTCGCTAATTGCGTCTTCGCCCACTCACCTGCCTCTTGGGGAGCCGACCTATGTTGAGAAATTGCCGGCCTCACGCGTGCGTAAGGATGCCCTTGCGCGAAGGTGATAGATTTGCAGAGGATTGACAGACGGAGTACATCTCACGCCTGTCCTTGTTGTCAGTCTGCGCTCCCTCTGCCCCAAAATCCGTGTCTGGCCTGATCATCAAACCCCGCGCGCGGATTTTCCACGGGCACGACTGGATTTATTCCAGCGAAATCCTCAAGACGTTCGGCAACCCGAGTCCCGGAGACGTGGTCTCGCTCAAAGACGGCAAGGACCGCCTGCTCGGCAGCGCGATTTACAACCCGGTCTCCCAGATCGTCGCCCGGCGGTTTTCCCGCCGCCGTCAGGACCTCGACGCCGATTTCTTTCGCCGCCGCATCGCGCAGGCCATCGAATACCGGCGGCGGCGCGGGGTCGATCCACGCCTGTGCCGGTTGGTCTGGAGCGAGAGCGATGGCCTGCCCGGCGTGGTGGTGGACCGCTACGGCGATTGCTTGGTGGTACAAACCCTCACCCAAGCGATGGACCAGCGGAAAGCCCTTTTGACGGAAGTGCTGGTTTCCCTGCTCTCCCCCAGCGTCGTGATCGAGCGCAACGACGCCCCGATCCGCCGCGCCGAGGGTCTTGAACTGACCACTGGCCTTTTACACGGCACCGGCGTTCCCGCCGATTTTGCCATTGAGACCGGCGGATTGCGGTTCACGCCGGATTTGCTCGGCGGCCAGAAAACCGGTTTTTATCTGGATCAGGTGGACAACTATCAACTCGTCGCCAAGGCCGCCAAAGGGCGGCGCGTGCTGGACTGCTTCACGAACCAAGGCGCGTTCGCCTTAGCCTGCGCACAGCATGGCGCGGCCTCCGTTCTCGGCGTGGAGGTCAGCGCCGACGCGATTGCCGCCGCGCGCCGGAACGCCGAGCGCAACCACCTCCCCAACATCGAATGGCGCGAGGCGAACGTGTTCGATCTATTGCCAGCCGAGGAACGGCGCGGCGCGCAGTACGATCTGATCATCTTGGACCCGCCGTCGTTCACGAAATCGAAGAGCAAGCTCGACGACGCGATGCGAGGTTATAAAGAGATTCATCTCCGCGCGCTGAAGCTCCTGTCGGAAGAGGGCCTGCTCGCTACGTTTTGCTGCTCGCACCACGTCAACGCGGCGGAATTCCGCGAGATGATCATCGAGTCTGCCGTCGATGCGAAACGGTCGGTGCGGCAGTTGGCGCGCTACACGCAATCGGCGGACCATCCCATCGTCCCCACCCTGCCGGAAACGGAATACCTCCAGGGCTATCTCTACGAGTCGATGCCGGGGCGTTGAGCCGCCGGAATCAGAAGTCTTTGGGATTCACGGAGAACGACGTGATGACCGCCCCATTTTTGTCGGAATATTGATACTGCATCGTCACGCCGTTTTCCCGAAAGCTTTTCATGCTCTCGTCCGTCTTATAACTGTTGAGAACCTGCGGACGTAACGCGGTCGTCAAATCGCCCTTTTTAATGTCAGCCGCGTTCATGTTGACGAGGGTGTAACGGTAAACAATCGTCTTATTCGGCAGCACCACCGTGTTATCGAGCCGGGTTTCCTTGTCCACCATCATAGGTAAACCCTTGTTGATCTGGCTGGTGGTTGCCATCAACGCTTGGTCGATGGTCGGCGACCGGTTGAAATACTGGTGGGCTAGCATGGAGCCAACGACGGCCCCGATGGTTGCGGCAATCACCGTCACGATCGGCGATTTTTTGGTGGGTTTTGCTTCCATAGAGGTTCCGTTTTTGCGGGAATTATCGTGGTCCCAGCGGCCAAATTTCATCAAGGATTTTTTCCTGGGCATGCCACATGGCCGCAGCATCCACGACGTCCGCGTCTTCGTGGCCGTTCAAATGCAACAGGCCGTGCACGATGTACCGCATTACTTCCCGCTCGACGATCTCGCCGATTTCCTGCGCCTGCCGCCTGGCCGTCGTGGCGCTTACGACGAGCTCCCCGTGCTCGAAGGTGATCACGTCCGTCGCACCCGGCACGTTGAGAAATTGCCGGTGAACCTGCGCGATTACCCGATCTGAAACGAGCGCAACCTCCACCTCCGGTGAACTGGCCAGCACGGGCAAACCACCGCCCACGTTTCGCAGACAAAGCGGAATCGCGATGCGCGCCGGTCGCTCGATGGCGCCGAGATCCAACGGCACCGCGCGCTGGCGGTTACTGATCAGCAGCGTCGGCATCGCCGCCGGGCTGCTCACGCGGAAAGCCGCGCCGTTGCCGGAGCAGGAACGGGCAACTCCCGCGTCCGGTCGCGCTCGCGGTCCCGCGCGGTCGTCGATCCGGCGAGCAACGTGCTCGGCGGCACGGTGGCCGGTTTTTTCGGGTATGCGATGCGCCGGTGCAACATGCTGTTGAGCGTGAAACAAAAGCTTTCCACGACCTCGCGTAATTCGTGGAACGTCAACTCGCACTCGTCGAGTTGATGGTCGGCCACGCGGTCGTCCACCAAATCATTCACGAGTTCCTCGATGCGCTGGAGCGACGGTTTTTCTAGGCTGCGCGACGCGCTTTCCACCGCGTCGGCCAAGCTAATGATGGCGCTCTCCTTCGTCTGCGGCAGCGGGCCGCTGTAGCGGAAATTCTCCTCGCGGACCTCGGGGATATCGTCCTCGTGGACGTTGGTCGTACCCATCTCCGCGCGGGCTTCCTCCTGTTGCCGCAGCGCGCGGTTGTAGAAATAACGCACCACCGAATTGCCATGGTGCTGCTGGATCACGTCGATGATCTCCGGGTTGAGGTTGTGCTTCAGCGCGAGGTCCACCCCCTCCTTGACGTGGGCGATGAGGATCAGCGCGCTCATCGTCGGCGCGAGATCGTCGTGCGGGTTCCGGTCGGAACGCATGTTCTCCGTGAAATACTCCGGTTTCACAAGCTTGCCGATGTCGTGGAAATAAGCGCATGTCCGGCACATGCTGGCATTCGCGCCGATGCGTTCGGCAGCCGCCTCGGCCAACCGCGCCACGGCCTGGCTATGCTCGTAAGTGCCGGGTGCGTCGAGCGATAGCCGCATGAGCAGCGGGTGATTCAGATCGGTCAGCTCCAGCCAGGCCATCGGGGTTGTCAGCTTGAAAGTCTGCTCCAAAGCGGGCAATACCCCGCTAACGAGCACAGCGGTGATCAGTCCACTGCCAACCGCCGCCACCGTCTGCCAGCTCACGATCCGCCAATCGGTGTCCGCCAGCGGCAACAAACTGATCTCGATTTGCCCGAAGCTGAGCGCCAGCAACCAGATCGCCAGTCCGACGAAAAACCCCGCGCGTAGAAATTGACTCCGGCGGCGGACCTTGATCGTGATGAACACGCCCACAAAGCCGCTGATCAGACTGGTTGCCAGAAACATCGGGTCCACCAGACTCCAAAGGATAGACCCCCAGAGGCTGACGAAGATTGCCGCGTAAATCCCCTGATTTTTGCCCAGGAGCGCCGAGATCACCAGCGGCGCCAAGGCATACGGAAACAACAAGCTGCCTATCGTATGCGGCAACGTACCGTTCACGATGAGCACCCACATCGCCTTTACCACCAACAGATGCCCCAGCAACGCGCCAAACATCAACACCAACCGGGAATTCTTGGCGAACGTCTGCGGGTGATTGATCCACAGTTGCGCCACCGCCGTAAAGAACACCAGCAACGCAAAGAGAAACTGCTTGGCTTGGGGGGCGCTGTTATCGCCGGTCGTGCGGCCTGTGCCATAGAAGATCAGTCCGGCCAGCCCCAGCAGGAACACCAGGAAAATCAGAAGCTTGACCTGTCCGCTGCTTTCCAGCGACATCAAGAATTGACTCTGGACCGGCTTGCGACGCGTTTTTCCGCAGCAATAGCCCTTCTTAACGAGCTGATTCTTTTTCAGCGAAGCCAACACACCCAGAGGGTCGACCATATATGATTCGCGCGGAAATTTAAGATGCCTCAGGAATGCCCGGTTGGCTAATCAATTCTTGCGGCGGCCCCGTTCTTCCGGGACTCCGGGCGGCTGTTCGCCGTAACGGTGGAGCCGGTAGGCTCGGATGATGGCTTGCACGAGTTCATGGCGGACCACGTCGCTCTCTTCAAAATAAGCAAAGCCGATGCCGGGCACGTCTTTGAGCGCCTGACTCGCTTCCACCAGCCCGGAACGCTTGTTGCCCGGCAGGTCGATCTGGGTGCGGTCGCCCGTCACCACGCATTTTGATCCCTGCCCGAGACGCGTCAGGAACATGAACATCTGTTCGGCGGTGGTGTTCTGCGCCTCGTCGAGCACGATAAACGCGCCGTCGAGCGTGCGGCCCCGCATATAGGCGAGCGGCGCGATTTCTACCATTTTCTTTTCCATGTAACGCTGCAACTCCTCCACGTCTAACAGAGTGTGCAGCGCGTCGTAAAGGGGGCGCAGGTACGGAAAGATTTTTTCCTGCAAATCGCCGGGCAAAAAACCCAGGGCCTCGCCTGCCTCGACAGCCGGACGGGTCAGGATGATGCGGCCCACCTCCTCCTTGCGCAACGCCGCCAGCGCGGTTGCCATCGCCAGATAGGTCTTGCCCGTGCCCGCTGGACCGATCCCGAAAACCACGTCGTGGCTAGCGATGGTCTGCAGGTACGCCAATTGCCCGGCGGTTTTGGCCACCACCGGCACCTTGCGCGCCGAGGTGTGAATCTTGATGCTGGCGAGCGCGCGCAGATTCGGCGCGGCGTCGGTAGTTTCAAACGCCGAGCGCACGGAATACAAGAACTCGTGCCGGTGGATGGTCACACCGTCCTGCCGGGCCTGATCGAGCTGCTCGAAAACCAGTTTGGCCTTTTCGACCTTGACCGGTTCCCCTTCAAACCGCAGCCAGCCTTCGCGGGTCGTTGCCTTGACGCCGGTTTTCTCCTCGAAAGTCTTCAGCAGACCCAGGTCGTTGGCGCAGAGCGCCTGCACCACGCGCGCGTTCTCGAACTGGAGGGTCTGACTCGTCAGGCCCTCCACGTTGTTTGGGGTGTCCTCTGCCACGCGGTGTATGCTTTCCCTGTCTGCCCTTTACTTGTAGCTGTACACCAGGCCCCAATCCGTCCGTTCGTCGGGTGATTTTTCAACCTTCACGATCAGAAAATAACTGCCGGTCTTCTTGCAGACCACCTCCGCGCCCGCCATGGCGTTGTCGCTGCGCTCCTTCTGCCAGGCGTTGCTTTCCTCGACCAGATTGCCGTCGCTGTCGTAGACGTGGATGGAAATCTTCGCCCCCTTGCGGGAAGTGCCCATCGCAAACCAATAATCGTTGCCCTTGAAAAGCTGGTGGGGGATCGCCTTGGCCTCGCCCACGGGCAGGTCGCCGCCCCAGGTATCCTCACGCAAGGTGTATCCCTGCTTGATGTATTTATCCATCGCCTCCAGCGCGAAAGTCAGCGCGTCATCGACCGTTGCGTGCGCGAACGGCTGCCACATGCCAAAGGCAAAAACGAGCACCAGCGACCAGAGTGTGTATTTCTTCACGTCAGCGGAATCGGTTGAAGCGGGAAAAGAAGATGCCTGTATCCGGGGTTTTCGACAGAGGTCAGGGAGCGATGGACTTGACCAGCGCCATGGTGATGTCGTTGATCTCGACCACCGTTTTTTCCGGGATGACATCGCCACCGTGGGTTTCGAGCAACGGCTTGATTTTCTTGAGTCCCGCTCGCAGTTCGGCCACCACCGGGTCGGCTTTCGTCTTGGCATCCATGTGATCGAATTGCGACTCGAAAGTGTTGAGCATTTCCGGCTGGTGGAGCAGGTCGGCACTCTCCGGTTTGTAGTCCTTTTTGATGAGGTAGGTCAACGCATCCGTGCCGCGTAGCCATCCGGCGATGGAGATGAGTTCGGAATTGTCCTGACTGTGCAGCTTGACCATGGCCTCGCGGACACTGTTCTGCGCCTTGTCGAGTTCCGAGCGCACGTCCACCCACTTGTCGTCCTTGGCCGCTTCGATGATCGCGTTACAATGGCTTTTGACGGAGCTGCCCACGCCGAGCGCGTCGGCCAGCTTGATGACCGCCTTGCCGATCTCGTCCACCTTGTTCTTTTCCTTGGCTTCGACCGCGACGAATCCGTTGGCGATCACCGTGCCGAGCTTCAGCGCGATTTCCGACTGGATGACCGGGTGGCTCGACGAAACCGGCGGCAGGACGCTGTTCCAGTTCGGATTGCTGCCGAGTTTATCCAGCGCGTTGAAAATCTCGCTAGGGACCGGGATGACCACGTCGCTGCCGTCCACCGTTTTCGTGAACTGGCTCACGTCGATCTTCTTGGGCGGATTGTCCTGCGCGAGCAGAGCCGACGCGGGCAACAGCAAACCGGCGGCAACGGGCAGCGAAAGGGCGAGGTTCAACCAGGGGCGCTTCGTCATGGGAACGGACATCATGTAAGGAATCCAGCAGGGAACGGACGGATGGAAAGTGGACCATAGCCCGGCGGCGGCGTCAACCCCGACTTTCCGTGCCGGGCGGTTCCTTCGGGCTTGCCACCCGGCGGGAATCGTTTTAAAAACCTCCCCTTTCGTTTTGACAACCTCCTCCCAGGACCACGGCTGGCTCCACGACCTGCTCCCACGCTTCGCGGGCAAGCGCATCCTCGTGCTGGGCGACCTGATGCTCGACGAATTCATCTGGGGCACGGTCAGCCGGATTTCGCCCGAAGCCCCGGTGCCCATCGTCGAGGTGCATAAACAGGAATATTTTCCCGGCGGCGCGGCCAACGTCGCGCGCAACCTGCGGGAATTCACGGACACCGTGGCGGTCATGGGCATCGTGGGCACGGACCCATACGCTGACGTGCTGCGCGGGCTGCTCACCGACCGTCAGATCTCGCTCGACGGCGTGTTGCAGCTTCGGGATTACCAGACCACCGTCAAAACGCGGATCATTGCGCGGCAACAGCACGTCGTCCGGGTGGACCGCGAAGGGCCGCCGCCGCTCCACCTGGATTTCCATGCGCAGGCCCTGGAGAAATTCGAGCGGATGCTGCCGGATTTCGACGCGGTCATCATCGAGGACTACGCCAAGGGGTTTCTGACGCAGGAGTTCGTGGAAAGGATCGGCGCGTTGGCCCGGCGCACCGGCAAGATCGTGACGGTCGATCCCAATCCGCGCAACGACCTGCGTTGGACGGGCGTCACCGCGATCAAGCCCAACCGGGCGGAGGCGTTCCACGCTGCCGGATACCCACTTTCCGACGCCACGCAGGCGCCGCTGCTCTCGGAGGTCGGGGCGACCCTGCTGGAAAAGTGGGACACCAAGATGCTGCTCATCACCCTGAGCGAGCACGGCATGGCGCTGTTCCGGCGCGGCGAGCCGCCCGAAGCGATTGGGCCGTGCCAGCCGAGGGAGGTGTTCGACGTTTCCGGGGCAGGCGACACGGCCATCGCGCTGTTCACGCTGGCGTTGGCAGCGGGAGCCACGCCCCGGCAAGCGGCGGAAATCGCCAACCACGCGGGGAGCGTCGTGGTAGGCAAACTGGGCACCGCCACCCTGACGGCGGCAGAGTTGGTGGCTAGTTTCGAGCAGAGGTCAGCATGATATTGACGGTGATCCGTCCCCAGAGCACGCAAAAGATTGCATTCGGCGTCCACGAAAGGTATCGCTCTGAGCTTGAACAGCACCGGCAAATTCCCGGCGGTTTTCCTCGACCGTGACGGCACTTTGATGGAAGACGCGGATTACTGTCACGCGCCTTCCCAAGTGGCAGTCTACCCCGGCGCGGCCTGGGCTTTGCGCCGCCTGCGGGAGGGCGGTTACCGCCTCGTGATCGTCACTAACCAGAGCGGCATCGGGCGCGGCTATTTCACCGAAACCAATTTTCAACGTGTGCAAACCGAGTTTTTCCGCCAGCTCGGTAGTCACGAATTGATCGACGCCGTTTATCATTGCCCGGATACGCCGTTCACCGACAGCCCGCGCCGCAAGCCCGCCCCGGGCATGGTGCTCGAAGCGGCGCGCGACCTCAGCCTTGACCTCCCGCGCTCGTTTATCGTCGGCGACAAGGCGGATGACCTCGTCTGCGGGCGCAACGCGGGCCTGGGGGGCGGGGTTCTCGTGCTCACCGGCAAGGGCCGCGAACAGGTGGGGAAATGCCAACCCGATTTCACCGCCGAAACCCTCGGCGACGCCGCCGACTGGATTCTGCGGCAAACCGCTCCAACTCCCCATGGGTAAAATCATCGGCATCATCCCGGCCCGTTGGGGCGCGACGCGTTTCCCCGGCAAGGCGCTCCAACCCATCGCGGGCAAGCCGCTGATCCAACGTACCTGGGAACGCTGCCAGGAAGCGCGCAAGCTCGACGGCGTCATCATCGCCACCGACGACATGCGCATTGCCGAAGCGGCCTTCGCGTTCGGCGCGGAAGTCGCCATGACCCGCGCTGACCACCAGAGCGGCACCGACCGCATTGCCGAGGTCGCCGCCGGGCTGCCGAAGAAGGTCAGCCATGTCATCAACATCCAGGGCGACGAGCCGACCGTTTCCCCCGCGCTCATCGACCAACTGGCCGGGGCGTTGCGGCGGGATGACGCGCTGGAAATGGTCACCGCCGCCAACGTCTTGACGGACCCGGAGGAGATCACGAATCCGAATTGCGTCAAAGTCGTGCTCGCTAAGAACGGCGATGCGCTGTACTTTTCTCGTAGCGTGATTCCCCACCCTTTCGGTGCGACGCCCGACCTCGCGGGGACGGTCTACCACCGGCACCAGGGAATCTACGGCTACGAGCGCCAGTTCCTCGCGCGATTCGTGCGCTGGAAACCTTCCGGCTACGAACGGGCCGAACGGCTGGAACAACTGCGCGCCCTCGAACACGGCGTCCGGGTCCGCGTGTTCGTGACCGAGCACACCTCGCTCGGGGTGGACGCGCCGGGGGACGTGGCGCGCGTCGAGCAGATTTTAGTCGCAGGAGACGCATGATTTTTTCGGGAGATTCCTCTTTTATGAAATACATTTTTGTGACAGGCGGCGTGGTCAGCTCCCTCGGCAAAGGCTTGGCGGCAGCGGCGTTAGGCACCCTGCTCGAACACCGTGGCCTGTCGGTCGTGCTGCAAAAGTTCGATCCCTATCTCAACGTCGATCCGGGCACGATGAACCCGTTCCAGCACGGCGAGGTCTACGTGCTCAACGACGGCGCGGAAACCGATCTGGACCTCGGGCATTACGAGCGGTTCACCAACTGCGTGCTCACCCGCCATAACAGCCTGACGAGCGGTCAGGTGTATGAAACGGTCATCGCCAAGGAACGGCGCGGCGATTACCTCGGCAAGACGGTGCAGGTCATCCCGCACGTCACCAACGAGATCAAGGAGCGCATCCGGCTCATCGAGCGCGAACAGCCCGCCGACGTGCTTATCACCGAGATCGGTGGCACCACGGGCGACATCGAAGGATTGCCATTTCTGGAGGCGATCCGCCAATTCATCCTGGAGGTCGGGCCGCGCAACGCCATCGTTCTGCACGTCACGCTGATCCCGTTCATCAAGGCGGCGGGCGAGTTGAAGACCAAGCCCAGCCAGCAGAGCGTCGCCAAGCTGCGCGAGATCGGCTTACAGCCGCAGGTGCTGATCTGCCGTTGCGAGCAATCCATCGACGACGACATCCGCACCAAGCTCTCGATGTTCTGCAACGTGCCGGTGGGTGCGGTGGTCGAAATGAAGGACGTGCCGCACACCATCTACGAGGCTCCGCTGCTGCTGCAATCCGAGGGATTGGACACCACGGTTTGCGACCTGCTCGACCTGAAGACCCCGCCCGCTGAGATGGCGGACTGGCGCAAGTTTGTCAACCGGGTCGTGTTCCCGAAGAAGACCGTCAAAATCGCGCTGGTCGGCAAGTACATCGAGCATCAGGACGCCTACAAGAGCATCTACGAATCGCTCATCCACGCCGCCGCCAGTTACGACTGTGGCATGAAGCTCATCAGCATCGACGCCGAGACGCTGGAGGCTGGTGGCGCGACCGTGGACGCGGCATTGCACGATTTCACGGGGATCGTGGTGCCCGGCGGGTTCGGCGAGCGCGGCATCGAAGGCAAGATCCAGGCGGCGGGCTACGCGCGCACCCACGCAATCCCGTACCTGGGACTGTGCCTGGGGATGCAGGTGGCGACCATCGAGTTCGCCCGCAACGCCTGCGGGATGGAAGACGCCAACAGCACGGAGTTCGACCTCGAAACGGCTTTCCCGGTGATCTCGCTTTTGGAACAGCAGCGCAAGGTCGTCGAAAAAGGGGCTTCGATGCGCCTGGGGGTCTGGCCGACGCACCTGACGCCGGGCACCCTGGCGGAAAAGGTGTACGGGCGCGTGGAGATCCAGGAACGGCACCGGCACCGCTACGAGTTCAACAACGAGTACCGGGAGCGGATGACCAGGGAAGGATTCGTCATCAGCGGCACGTCGCCCGACGGGACATTGGTAGAGATGATCGAGATCAAGGGGCACCCGTGGTTCCTAGCGAGCCAGTTCCACCCGGAATTTCTGTCGAAGCCGAACGCACCGCACCCGTTGTTCCGGGGGTTCATCGGGGCATGTCTGGCACACCAGAGCTAAAAATGTACGCCCTTCGGTCCCAACAGTGAACAACAGCCGGGCCACGCTTGTCTCCCACTGCATGCAACGCTTTCTCCTCCTCGCGCTGGGGCTGCTGATCCCGTGGGCCTCGGCCCGGGCGCAAACACCGTCGCCGTCTCCCGCCGCCACGCCCGCCCTCGAAGTCCAGAGCGCCTACTTCGCGGGCGGCTGTTTCTGGTGCATGCAATACGCCTTTGACCGCGTTAAAGGCGTCAAAAAAACGGTCGTCGGATACACGGGCGGCAAGACGAACTCACCGGACTACGAAGACGTTTCCTCGGGCACGACCGGCCACGCGGAGTCCATCGAGGTCCAGTACGACCCAAAGGAAGTGACCTATTCCCAACTGCTCGACGCCTTCTGGCACAACATCGACCCCACGGCGGTCAACCGGCAGTTCGCGGACGCCGGGACCCAGTACCGCACCGCGATTTTTTACCGCAACGACGAGGAGAAGAAGGCTGCTGAGGATAGCAAGGCCGCCCTCGCCAAGTCCGGCAAGTTCGACAAGCCGATTGCGACCCAGATCGTCCAAGTGGGCCAGTTTTATCCGGCAGAGGATTATCATCAGGAGTACTATAAGAAGAATTCCATGCACTTTCAGGCTTACGAGATTGGTTCCGGTCGTGCCGGTTACCTCAAGCGGACCTGGGGCAACGATTGAATCCGAACGCTGACCCGCATGCTTCCCACGCCTACCAACAGCCGGTGGATGACCGACGCGATGCTCACCTTCGGGGTGCTAGCCGCCCTCGTCGTCGTCTGGAGCTACGTCACCCAAATCACCCACTCTCACCCCAACCGCCCTCATCCCATGCAAACGACCGACACCAACAAAGGCAAATACTCCGAGGAGGAACTCCGCCAGCGTCTGACGCCCATGCAATACCGCGTGACCCGGCAGGAAGGCACCGAACCCCCGTTCCGAAACGAATACTGGGACAACCACAAGGCCGGGATCTATGTGGACGTGGTCAGCGGCGAACCGCTGTTCACCTCGCTCGACAAGTTCGAGAGCGGCACGGGCTGGCCGAGCTTCACCAAGCCGCTGGACCAAGCAAACGTCGTGGAAAAAACGGACACCGCCTTGGGGATGGCACGCACCGAAGTGCGTTCCACGTCCAGCGATTCGCATCTCGGCCACGTGTTCGACGACGGTCCCGCCAACGCCGGTGGGATGCGCTATTGCATGAATTCCGCCTCGCTGCGGTTCGTGCCCGTCGAAAAGCTGAAGGAAGAGGGCTACGAAAAGTATCTGCCTCTCTTCGAGAAACAAAAATAAGCCTCGCCGACGCCGACGATGGAAAGCCAGCCCGCCGTTTCCACCCCGCCCGATCTCCCCGAAGCACGCGGGGCCATCGGCGGCATCGTCGCCGTGAGTGCCGTGGCGTCGGGTTTTCTGTTCTGGCTGTTGTATTTCCGGCATGCCCCGCCGCAGTTCGCCACGAGCCTGACGTTCTTGCCCGCGCTCAACGCCGTGTTCAACGGCCTGAGCGCGACGGCCCTCTGTCTGGGGCTGTACTTTATCCTGAACGGGCGGGCGGTGGCGCACCAGCGGTCCATGATGACGGCGTTCGTGTTTTCGTCGTTGTTTCTGGTGAGTTACATCGTTCACCATGCGATGCACGGGGACGTGCATTTCGGGGGTAGCGGCGGGGTGAAAACGTTTTATCTGCTGTTGCTGGCCAGCCACGTTTTGCTCTCGGTAGTGGCGTTGCCGATGGTGCTGATCACCTTTTTCTTCTCGTTGAGCGGGCGTTTTGCCTCGCACCGGCGGATTGCGCGGTACACGTTCCCGATCTGGCTTTACGTCTCGGTGACCGGGGTGCTGGTCTACGCGATGCTGGCGTCCTACGCGAAAGCGGTGTGACCCTTACCGGCTTTCCCGCTGCTGCCAGTCTTCGTACGGAATGCGCGGCAACTTGAAAAACGCGTCCCGCGTGCGGACGTAATTGCCCGCGCCGTTCATCCGTCCGATGGCGTGCATCTCGTCCGCCCGGATGTACGGCCCGGCGGGATCGACGAACTCGTCGCGTACATGGGCGTAAATTACCTCGCCGATGATCACCCGGGAGTTGCCGCGCTCGACGGTCGTCACCTCGCGGCATTCCAGACAGGCCGGGGCTTCGGCGATGCGCGGCACGGCGACGCGGGCGGAGGGAACGGTCGTCAATTTCGCTTCCGCGATCTCGCTGACACCCGGCGGAAAGTCGATGGCGCAAACGTTCATCGCCTCGGCCAGCGATTCGTTGACGACATGCACCACGAATTCCCCGCGCGCCCGGATATTTTGCGCGGTGTCCTTCGGGATCGGTCGGCCCGAGATTTCGTCCTTGTCCGAACGATTGGCTACGCCGAGCACCACCAGCACCGGATCGACGCACATGTAGTTGAACGCGCTGAACGGCGCGGCGTTGACCCGGCCAGCCGCGTCCAGGCTCGTCACCAGCGCAATCGGCCTCGGCGCGATCAGGCCGATGATCAGGTTGTACCTCTCATGGGCGCTGATCGCCGCAAAATCGAATTCCAGCATAGGCGGATCGGGTTCAGGCAGGCACCAGTTCGTGCTCTTCGATGTAGGTCTCCTCGGGAATTTCCTCTTCCAGCGTTTCGTCGTCGGTTTCCAGCGGGGCGAAGCGTTCCGCGTTGAACCCGTATTCGATGCCGTGCCGGTTGGCCGGATTGACCAATTCCACGAGATAGATCGCCGTTTCGCCCTCGGTATTCTGCAAGCTGACGCCGGGGACGAGGTCGCGCACGGTGTAGATCACGTCTTTCTTCGGCAGGGCGATATAAATTTTCTCGATGCCGAGCGGAAACTGGTCATCGACGCAGGCGACTTTCTGGCCGGGAGCAAACATTGCGGCAATAAACGTCGGCACGCCCGGCCCGGCAAGCGGCTTTTGGAAGGATGAAGGATGAAGGATGAAGGATGAAGGGCAGAACAGAAAGCGTCGTCTGTCATGCTTTTGCCCTTCATCCTTCATCCTTCACCCTTATCCTTCCCGGCAAGCGGCGATTTAGCCCAAATTTGACAAACCACCGGGAACCTCGTTTAACTAGTTCCCCTGCCATGCGATACACCACGAGGATCATCGTCCCGCCCCGTATCCGGCGTTCCGGCGCACCCGGAACGCCCGGCGGGGCCTATGGTCCGCAGCCGCTCGGAGTACGCAAATCCTTCGGGTTCGGCGACCGGCTCGGCGTGGCGACGCCCGGCCATCTGGCGGCGGCAGCGGCGCACCCGGACTTCGCGCCGGTTTTTGCCCAGCAGTCCGTCCGAGAGATGACCCGCACCGGGCGCACCCCGCAGCAGGTGATGACCGCCGCCTTGGGTGCGGTCAGCGCCGCCCGCTACCGCCAGCCCTGGGGCGCGGACGCCGATCACCTCAAGACCCCGCAGGACGTGGAAAATGCGGCGGCGGCGGGCTTCACGTTTTTTACGATTGATCCGTCCGAGTTCGTCCGCGCCGGGGCCGACCACCTGTCGCCGGACCGGCTCGCCTCCGCGGTGGAGGAGATGATTGCGGCGGGCGAATTGCCCGAGAACTGGAGCGAGCCGTACCTGGATCGCACCGTCGATCTGCCCGGCAACCAACACCTGCGGCTCACGCTCGAACCGCTCCAGCGCGCGGTGATCAAGTTCGGGCGCGCCATCAACCACTGCGCCCGGATGTCCGAGACCGCCGCGCGCGCCAACCGGGGCCGGGCCTACGAAATCGAGGTTTCCTTCGACGAGACGGACACGCCCACCACCCCGGTTGAGCACCTGCTCATCGGCCTGGAACTCGAAGCGCGCGGCGTGCGCCTCACCAGCGTGGCGTTGCGGCTCCCGGGCGACTGGGAAAAGGGCATCGACTTTCGCGGCGACCTGGCGGAGTTCGAGGCGCGCCTGCAAGAACATGTCGCCGTGGCCGAGTTTTGCGGCCCGTACAAGCTGAGCATCCACAGTGGTTCGGACAAGTTTTCGGTGTACCCGATCATCGGACGTTGCTGCGGCGACGCGCTGCACGTCAAAACCGCCGGCACGAGCTACCTGGAGGCGTTGCGGGTCGTGGCACGGACCGACCTCGCGTTGTTCGACGCGATCACCCGGTATTGCCATGACCGTTTCGAGGAGGACCGGCAATCCTACCATCTTTCCACCACGCTCAAGGAGGTGCAGGGCTTGCAGGGAGTGGCCCCCGGCGACGAGGAACGCCGCTACCTCGACGAGCGCGTCGGACGGCAGCTTTTGCACGTGACGTTCGGCTCCGTTCTGACCCAGGGACGGGACGAACGGGGCCGCCCGCTCAAGGACGCCGTGCTCGAACTGCTCGACCGCCGTGCCGATCTGTACCAGGAAACGCTGGTGGCGCATTTCGAGAAACATCTTAGCTTGCTCAATGCCGGTTAACTTTTCAAACGTTCCACGTTTTCTCAGGGTAAGCCTTGGTGTCGCCGGGGTCGGACTGCTGGTCTTTGCCGTATCTTTGCGGGCCGAAGTTGGCACCACGGACGAGCAATGGCAGCACATCGAGCAGCTCCGCCAGCAACTCGCGGGCGACGCGCCCGCCGGGGTCAACGAGGTGGAATTCTCCACCCCCATCAAGAAAGACCTGCACCATTCGGCGGCGGCGTTTGCCGCCGAGCACCCGGACGATCCGCACGCCTGGGATGCCCGGTTGCTCGAACTGAAGACGGTGATTTTCCCCACCCCTATTTCCGAGCGCAAGGCGGTTTTTGCGCAACAGGAGACCCTGCTCGCTTCGATCCTGTCCGCGCCGCAAGCGCCCGAGCCGATCAAGCGACAGGCCGAGCGCGCGCTCATCAGCGAGCATCTGGATCATCTCGACCTGATCGAGACCCCCGAGCAGGCGGCGGCTCTGGAGGCGCGGATCGTCACTTACATCCATCGCAACCCCGACGATCCGAAGGCCAACGCCTTGCAGGTCCGACGGCTCGATTTGTTGCAAAAGGTCGATCCTAAAAAAGCGGCGGACCTGCTCGCCACGCTGGCGAACAACGATGATCCCAAAGTCGCCGCCGCCGCGCACGGACGCCAGGAACTCAAAACGTTGGAGGCGACCCCGCTCGACTGGAAATTTACGGCGGTGGACGGCAGGCAGGTCGATCTCGCCGCCTGGCGGGGCAAACTCGTCCTGGTGGATTTCTGGGCGAGTTGGTGCCCGGACTGCCTGCGCGAAATGCCCGACGTGCTTGCGACCTACCGCAAATATCACGACCAGGGTTTCGAGGTGGTCGGCGTTTCCATGGATCACGACAAGGATGCCATGCTCGCTTTCCTCAAGAAGCACCAGATCCCGTGGCCGCAGCAGTACGATGGGCAGGCGTGGGATTCCAGCGTGGCCGTGAAATACGGGGTCAAGGGCATCCCGGAAATGTGGCTGGTGGATCGCAATGGGCATGTGATCGCCACCGGCGTGCATGGCAGCCAGCTCGAAGCGAGGTTGAGTCCTCTGTTTTGATGGGCGATAGTCGGCGGTGAAGTTGTCCAAACGAGGCGAATACGCGTTGCGCGCGTTGATCGACCTCGGCATCTCCCAGGAGCTTGGCCGCCCGCTGCTGCAAATCAGCGAACTGGTCGAAAAGGAAAAGCTGCCGGAGAAATTCCTGGTGCAGATTCTCGTGCAGCTGCGCGAGGCGGGCGTCATTGAGAGCAAGCGCGGCAAGCACGGCGGCTATTCGCTGGCGCGCCCGATGGACAGCATCAATTTCGGAGCGATCATCCGTTTGATCGACGGTCCGCTGGCGCCCATCGCGTGTTGCAGCCAGACCGCTTATGCGCCGTGTACCTGCCCGGACGAAGCGCACTGCGGGCTGCGGATGTTGATGCTCGACGTGCGCAACGCGATTGCCAACGTGCTGGATCGGTACACGCTGGCGGACATCGTCGAGGTCACGCTCCGCAAGCTGCGGCGAGACAACGCCAGCTTCCACTTGGGCGATGTTTTCGGCGGGCTTTTCCCGGGTCTTGCGGACGGAGGAACGGAACCCCTGATTGCCCTGCCGTCGCCGGTAATGCGACGCGTCCCACGGCGCGGGCGTGGCGCCTAATGCGGCGCGGCGGCTTGGCGCAGCTTGGCGAGTTCGGCTGCCGCTCCGGCGGGATCGTTTTGCGCCAGCGCGATTTTGTAGAGGTTGAAGTGCGCGCTGGGCATCGCGGGTTCCAGCGCTGCCGCCTGCTGAAATAACTCGCGGGCCTTGGCGGTCTGGTTGAGATGCAGGCAGACGACCCCGTAGTTGTTGTCGTCCTTAGGGTCAGACGATTGCGCGCGGGCGGTCTCGTAAGCGTCCGCTGCTTCCTGCCAGCGGCCTTCGTGCTGGCACAGGGCGGCCACGTTGGACGCGGCGGCTGCAAGGTGTGGATCGAGACGCAAGGCGGCGCGAAAATGAGCTTCCGCCTCGGGCCAGCGTTCCTTTTCTTCCAGGGCCAGCCCCAGGTTATTGTGCGCGGCGGCGCAACGCGGGTTGACCGCGAGGGTCGCGGTCCACAACCGCTCGGAGGAAGCAAAATCGCCCGCCCGGTGGAAGCAGCCAACCGCCAGTCCACCCGCCAGCAGCACCATCGCCGCATCGGCCAAGTGTGCGTGGCCCGCACGTTCGCGCAGCTTCGCCAGGGTCGCCGCCACGCCGGCCAGCACACCGACGGTCGGCAGATAAACCAGATGATCGGAAACGTACGAGTACCCGAAGAACGCCATGGGCACCAAGCCCGCCACCGGCAGCAGGGTGAGGGCAAAATATCCGAGCGCCGCCGGAAGCCCGCGCCCGCGCGTCGCGCTGGCGGCCCAGGCCACCAACGCCAACGTCATTAACCCGAGCGCCGACGCGAAAAAGGAAACCTCCCAACGCGGATAGATCATGCTCAGATTGATCGGAAGGAACACCTTGCCGAGGTAAAAGAGCATCACCCTGGGAACGACGAGCAAGCGGACGGCAAGCGGATCGGTCCAATCGTGTACGCCCATGGAGCGGTGTCCCTGGAACCAGATCGTCGTCAGTCCGGCGGCCAGCGAAACGAGAAAAAACGGCGCGGCGCGGCGCACGTCTTCCCGGCTGATCCGGCCCCGCTGCCACCAAGCGATCAGCAGCAGCACGCACGGCAACATGACCACCGACGTTTTCCCGAGCGCCGCGAGGACGAAAAGCCCCAGCGCCCAGCCCGTCCGTGCCCGCGCATGACAGATCAAACTGCCCAAAAAAAACACCATCGACAACGTGTTCTTCCGTTCGGCGATCCAGGCGACCGACGCCACGTTCACCGGATGGATCGCAAAGAGCAAAGCGCCGAACCACGCGCCCGGCACCCGCAGCACGGTGAGCAACCGCCAGAGCAACCCGGCACTCGCCAGGTGCAGCACGAGATTCACCACGCGATAGCCTGCCGGATCGGCCCCCCAGAGATGCCACTCGATCCAGAAGGTCGTGTACGTCAGCGGGAAATAATCATACGGAACCGTGCTGAACCAGATTTGGCGCAGGCCATCGGGCGCACGGACCAGCGGGCTATCGGTCAGCCAGAGATGATCGTCCCAGAGAAAACCGCCTCCGAGCGATGGCCAGTAGCACCCGCAGGTCAGCACGATGAGACCCACGGCCTGAGCGATTCCAGTCCATCGAATAGCCTTGCGCGACTCGGTCATGTCGAGTCTGCATGGAGCCAGTTGCGTGCCTTGGCGGCTACTTGTCCACTCCGCCCAGATCGCGGATGAAATCAGGAAACGATTTCGCCTGCCGGATCAGATCGTTCAACTGGTCTAACTTTTTGTCGTTGAATGCCTGGTTCAGCGAGACCCGCCGCGAGCCGCCCGCATGGTTGAAGACCACCTCGTCCCAGTGGATCGACGACACCTCGTTGTTGAACTTCGCCACCGAACGGCCCCGGAAATAAGCGCGCGTCGTTTCCGGCGGGGAGAAGATGGCGTGGCGAATCTCGTCCTCGCTGACGAACCGGCGCATCTGCCCGTCGCGCAACAGGGCGTAATGCAGCCCCTGGTCGAAGGAAATGTTATGGTATTCCAGGTCGATGGATTGCAGCCACGGGTCGCTCCATTCCAGGTTTTCCTCTTCCTTGAGCGTGGTGAGCAGAAATTTCTTCGCCACCCAATCCACCCGGTCGCGGCAGAGCGTCACGTCACGTTGCAAATCGTCGAGCACGCTTTCCCACTCCTTGAGGAGCCACGCGGTTTCTTCCTCGGTCACGTCGCAATGTTCGCGCGCAGCGGCGAGATACATGCGTTGCACGTCGATGGCGCTGATCTTGCGGCCATCCTTCAGTTCGATGATCCAGGAATAGGTCTGGTCGCGGCTGATCGCCTTGGTCGTCTCGATAGGCTGCGCGAATTCCAGTTGGGGTGCTTTGCCCGCTTCGATGAGTTCGAGCACCAGCGAGGTCGTGCCGATTTTCAACGCGGTGGCTACCTCGCTCATGTTCGCGTCGCCGATGATGACGTGGAAACGCCGGTAGCGGGAACTGTCGGCGTGCGGCTCGTCGCGGGTGTTGATGAGCGGGCGGCGATTCATCGTGTCGATGCTCACGATCACGCTGAAAAAATCAGCCCGTTGCGAAATCTGGTAAATCCCCGCCTGGCTGGCCACGCTCTCGGCCTCGACACCCATCTTGCCCGCCCCGGCAAAAATCTGGCGCGTGATCAGGAACGGCAAAATGTCCGCCACCACCCGGTCCCAGGGGACGTACCGGCTCATCAGGAAATTGTCGTGGCAGCCGTAGCTGTGGCCGATGAAATCCGTGTTGTTCTTGTAGAGCCGGACCTCCTTGCCGTCGCCAGCGAGCTTTTTGTTCCGCCGCCGGGCGCACTCGGCGAGGATGCGCTCGCCCGCCTTGTCCTGCGCCACCAACTCGCGCAGGGTCGTGCATTCCGGCGTGGAATACTCCGGGTGCGCGTGGTCGTTGTAGAACCGTGCGCCGTTGCTGAGCACAAGGTCGCTCTTAATTTCCTCGAAGCTCAGCGGTCGGTTCTTGTCGATCTCGAAATAGGCAGATTCGTCCGTGTCCTGAAGCAATTCCGCCGCGCGGAACGACTCGCCCCGCGCATCCTGGTGCGGGTCTTCGAGCCGGTAGTCCCACTTCATCAGGTTGCCGTGCTCGGTGTAGCGCCGGACCAGTTCGATGGATTCACTGACCACATCGACGTTATCCACGCCGTCCACCGTGATGCCGAATTCGGTTTCGATGCCAAAGACGCGTTTCATCCCTCGCTCAAGTTTCTGTGACACAGGAGAGCGGGGTTAGATGACCGCACGGTTGGCCCGGGGACGATCCTCACTCCTGCCCGCCCGGATCGGGGCGACGCGCACGACGTTTTCGGCGTCGTAGTCGATGAGCTTGAGCCAGTCCTCGGTGATATCCGTCGGCGGGAAAATATCGTTCTCCGAGTATTCCTGATTGAGCGACAGGCTCAGGTCGCTCGCGCTGATGCCTTCCTCCTGCGTCGTGGCGATGGCGCGCTTGATCGCCAGACCCTTCGCCCGCTCCACGATGGAGGAGATGATCGCCCCGCTGATCAAGTCGCCGCGATAGAGCACTTCCTTGCGCCCGCTGCGCAGCGTCACTTCGAGGAACCGGTTTTCGTCGCGGTGGGTGAACTGCTGTTCAATCAGCCCATCGACGAGCTGATCAATCGCCGTGCGCACGTTGCCAGCTTCCTTGATCAACGCCGGATCATAAGGCAGGTTATCGGCCAGGTAGATTTTATAAATCTCGCGCGCGCCTTCCTTCGTGGGCCGGTTCACTTTGATTTTCCGGTCGATCCGCCCGGGGCGGATGATGGCCGGGTCGATCAAATCGGCGCGGTTCGACGCCAGGATGATCACCACATCGTTGAGCGAGTCGATGCCGTCCATCTCGGTGCAGAACATCGGCACGAGCGTCGAAAGAATGTTCGAGAACCGGGAGGCGCGGCGCGTGCCAAGAATGCTCTCGGCCTCGTCGATGAAGAGGAACGGCAGGTAACCTTCCTTGCGTTTCTCGCGCGCCGTCGCAAAAATCTCGCGCACCATCCGCTCGCTTTCGCCGACCCACATGTTCAGGATTTCCGGCCCTTTGATGTGCATGAAGTATTCCTTCATGTTCTCGCCGGTCTTGTCCTTGAGCTTCTGGGTCAGGTTATAGGCCGTGGCCTTGCCGATGAGCGTTTTGCCGCAGCCGGGTGGGCCGTAGAGCAGGAAACCCTTGGGCGTGCTGTGGTTGAACTTAGCGAACAGGTCGGCATGAACCAGCGGCAGTTCGATGGCGTCGCGGATGGCTTGGAGGGCTTCCTGCTGGCCGCCGACTTTCTCCCAGGGCAACTCGGGCACCTCGTCGAGATAATGATCCTCGCTCTTGGGCCGCTTCAAGAGTTC
This sequence comes from uncultured Chthoniobacterales bacterium, assembly GCA_964236475.1. GTDB lineage: Bacteria > Verrucomicrobiota > Verrucomicrobiia > Chthoniobacterales > SZAS-18 > CAHJWO01. Next base: position 29,027 of record CAXSED010000013.1, on the reverse strand, counting down.
GAGGGCCATGCGGTAGTTCGGATCGACGCGTACTTCGTCACCGGATTTCAGTGTCTCCTTGAGCAGTTGGGTCGAACGCTGGAGCACCAGCGACTGCACACCGTTATCTTGGCCGACGCGCAGCCGGTCGTCGCCGATGACCTCGGTGACCTTCGCCACCGGGCCGGACACGTCGTAGCCAATGTCACCTACGACGACATACGCCTCGTTGACGAGCACGCGCGTCCCTTTCTTGAGCTTGGCGATGCTGATGCGCGGATCGACGTTGCAATAATAATCCGAGCCGCCGACCACGATCTGAACGGTTTCACGGTTGGGGCTACCCAGGAAGGTGCCGATGCGGTTGGCCGGACTCGTCACCTTCTTGATGACTTCCTCCATCTTTTCGATGGTCTGGCGTGCCTCGTTGATAACATCCTCCTGGTCAGAAACCTGGGCGCGGACGTTGAGCAGCGCCTTGCGCACGGGGTCGCCGATGGGCAAGGCGGAAATGGTGCGGTCGAGCAGGTCGAGCGCGGTCTGGTCGTCGGGGCTACCATGCCCCGCGCCGTAGGGAGAATCGAACTCGTTGGAGCGGTCAGATGGGTTCATGCGGCAGCAAACGGAAGTCGGAAAGTACTTCTCTGCGGTGACGGTCGAACGCGACGATTCAACATACGCTGACCAATGCCTGGCTGCAAACGGCCACCTGGCAAGCCGCTGCCCCGGAGAATGATCCGCGATGATGGCTCCCCGCCGGGTTGCCCTCCGGATTTCCACCCGGCCCTTCGCATTCCAAACGGCATCCCTGACCGTAGGCAAAACGCCGGTCCTTGTCGAGCAGGAACGCGCGGAGACTACCCGCCTCAACCTAAGGCTCGCTCAGACTCTTCTCGGGCTGGTGATAGTCGTCGAGTTTCGGCGGAAGTTCGTTGTTCGCAATCGGCCAGTGGAACCACACCCGGAACACGCTTCCGTCGAGGATCGCGCCTACGTAACGCTCGCGCAACGCCTCCTGGCGGCTCGGCAGGCCAAACGCATCGGCCACGAAATCCGCTACCACCGTCAGCCCGAAGCCCGAACCCGTCGAAGTCACCATTGGCTCGAAAAGCGCCCACAAGCTCCGGCTGTCTCCCTTGTCCACGCTGTCAGCCCCACCCGCTTGCGCCAAAACCGTCAGGGAAGCAGCGTCCGTCGCGTTCACGTTGTTCGAAAGCACGAAGCGGAGGGACTCCCCGGGCGCTTCCGGCACGGGAAAAATCGCCATGTCGAGCCGGTTGCTCACCGAATGGCGACCGGCGTTGTTGACGAGGTTGTAAAAAATACGGTCGATCGCCGCCGATTCCAGGCAGCATTCCGTCAACGCGCCTTCGTGACGGCAGTCCACATGCAAACGGATAGGTTTTTCCTCCCAATTAGGACCCACGACCGCGTCCTGCCATTTATCGAGCGCGAGGCTCACGTCGTGACTTTTGGGCCGACGGTCGGCGTCGCGGCGCAGGTCGTCCAGGCCGAGGAGCACGCTGCGCATAATTTTGAGGTGATCACGCGTCAGGACGAACAAGACTTTCAGTTGGTTTTCGTCGTGCGCCAGGTGGTCCAGCAGTTGCAGGCGGCCCAGCAGCGCACTCAGCGCGCCACCGCGCAGGTCGTGAATTGCTTTGGCGCGCTCCTCGTCTTCTCCCTGCGAGCGGGAGGCGGTTCCCAGTTCGGTGACCTGGTCGATCAATGCGTCCAAATCATGCTGCCCGGTCCAACGGGAAACCGCGTCCCATTTCCCGGGGTCGTCGGTGGTTTTGTCCGACAAAGCTCCGAGAAGTTCGGAGAGATTAGTGTACACACCGCGTAGAATTGCCTGGTCTGCTTCGGCGAGTCCGGCGAGGTGGATGCAGAGTTTGTCGCTGCAAGAGCGGGTCGCCCGCCGGTTGGGCAAATGAAGCGGCGCCAACACCAACAGCGCATTCTCGACCGGGTCCACCGGATCAATTTCCTGTCGGGTGTTCGGAGGACGAACCGCGGTTTTCCGCTGAGAATCTTCGGCAGACAGAGGAGATTTCATACAATGTCCCAGACGACCCGGCTGTGACCGGCCTAGTCGCAGTTGCCCTGAATCGTGCACACCTGCCGCCATGTTTGTGAATATCTCGCGCAGATTTCGCGACAGCCCGCTCTCGAAAGTCGGCGGGAAGAAATTGCACCCCCTGGGACTCGAACCCAGAACCTAGTGATTAAGAGTCACGTGCTCTACCATTGAGCTAGGGATGCGTACTCGGTGTCCCGCCGGTTTCGAGCGGTAGGACACGGGCTTGAGAGTAAAGCAGCGTTCGCCCGCCTCGCAAGTAACTTTTCCGCCAAACTGGCGGGACGCGCGCCAGCGTGTATTTTTCAGTGAAGCACGCGTACACACGTCAAGGATTGCATTACAAACGGAGGCCAAAAAATGAACAAAATAGAAATGACTGCTGTCATCATCGAAGCGAAGCAGCAAAAGACGTTGACTTGGGAAGCCATCGCCGCCGGTGCCGGCATGTCGCCCGTCTACATCACCAGCGCGTGCCTGGGCATGAACAGTCTGGCGCATGACGTGGCGGACAAGGTCTGCGCCACGCTCGACCTCGGGCCGGAAGTGTCCACGGCGTTGCAGGCCTACCCGCACAAACACTGGGACAAATCCGTCCCGACCGATCCCGTCATCTACCGTTTCCACGAAATGATCAACGTCTACGGCGAGACCATCAAGGAACTCATCCACGAGGAGTTCGGCGACGGGATCATGAGCGCCATTGATTTCACGATGGCCATTGGCCGCCAGCCCGATCCCAACGGCGACCGGGTCAAAATCGACATCACCGGCAAATTCCTCAAATATAAAGCGTGGTAATCCCCCCGATTCTGCGCGACTCGTCCTTTTTTCTGCAATGCCCAACGGAACTCCCCATCTTGCCGACCATTCCTGCGGTCTGACCACGGTTGGCGTCTTTTACGACGGCAACTATTTCAACCACGTCAGCACCTATTATAAATATTCGCATCCCCGGCACGCCCGCCTGAGCATCGCCGGGCTGCATCGGTTTGTCCGGGCGCAGATCGCCGGACTGGACACCGAGGAGGAAAAACTGGCCCGCGCGTCGGCCCCGCCCCGCCCGCTCACGATCAACGGACGCCGGGGCGTGCGCGACGAGACGGACCGGATGCGGCATTGCCAGATCGTGGACGCGCATTATTTCCGGGGACGGCTGGCCGCGCTGGAGGCTGCCGCCAAGGATTCGCTGCTCAACGAACGGCTGTTCGAGGACGTGCTCATGAAGGAGGGCGTCATTACCCATTCGCTGCCGCTGGTACGTCGGCGCGATCAGAGTCTGGCCGAAAAGGGGCTGGACGTGTGGTTCGCCCTGGAAGCTTACGAGATGACTCTGCTCAAGCGTTACGATGTGACGGTGCTCGTGGCCTGCGACCGGGATTATCTGCCGCTGGTGCGCAAGCTCAACGCGCTGGGGACCGCTGTCATGGTGCTCGGATGGGATTTCACCCACACGGACGAAATGGGCGTCGAACGCCAGACGGTCACGTCCATCGACCTGCTAGCGGAGGCGGCTTATCCGTTGGCGATGCAGGAGATCGTCGAGGCGGCGGACCCGGAAGATGCGCTCATCAACGGCCTGTTCGTCGAGGACAGCGGGCGCGGGCACGCCGTGGGCAAACCGTCGCCGCTGGCGGAAGGCGAAATTTCGGCGGACCCCGTCGCAGACCCGCGCCTAGACCCGAGCAAAGGCCCGGCACATCACGGCACCGTCCAGACGCTGAAGGAAGGCTACGGATTCATCAGCACTGAAGGCTCGTCCAAGAACCTGTTCTTTTCGTGGGCGGACCTGTTGGAAGTGTCGTTTGACGCGTTGCAGGTCGGCGACCGGGTGGGCTATTTCCTGGGCACGAATTTCAAGGGCGAGTGCGCCACCAGCGTGCATAAAGTCTAAAGGACGTCACTGGCCGACGAAACAACTTCAAGGCGCGCGCCGTCCGAACTTCCGCTCCAGCTCGCCGTAAGACATCTGGATCATCGTCGGACGCCCGTGCGGGCAGCAGTACGGCAGTTCGCACGCCAGCAGGTCTTCCACCAGCTTGACCAGTTCGCGCTCGCGCAGGCGGTCGTTGGCTTTCACGGCGTGGCGGCAAACTGTCTTGGCGATCATGTCCTCGCCCAGCCGGAGCCGCGAGGCCCCCGCCCCCGCCGCTTGCAGCGCGTCGATGATCTCGCGCACCAGCGCCAGCGGTTCGTCTACTTCCAGAAACGGCGGCAGCGCGTCGAGCTTGAACGATCCCGCGCCGAACGCTTCCAGCCCGATGCCCATCTTCTGTAACGGCTCCAGGTGCTGCCGCAGCCAGTCGGCGTCCTTCGGCCCAAGTTGCAGGGTCAACGGCAACAGCAACTTCTGGCTGATGATCTCCTGCGCTTCCAACCGGCGGCGCAATTCTTCAAAGAGGATGCGTTCGTGCGCGGCGTGCTGATCGACGAGCACCAGGCCGCTCTCGTTTTCCATGAGCACGTACAGGAGTCCGAGCACACCCAGGATTTTAAACGAGGAAGGAGCCGGGCCGCGCGGTCCCGGTTCGGCCTTCCACTCGGCGCGGGCCGTTGGCGGAGGCGTGGTGAAAGGCAATGGCGTAGGCACCATGGCGATGGCCTTGTCCGGCAACTTGGGCGGAAAGACCGTGGCAGGTCGATCCGCTACCACCGCAGGCGCGACGGGCATCGCCTTGACCGGCGACAACGTTTGGGCAGGCAGCGGCGGCTGGTGAAACGAGCGCGTCCACTCCGCCCGGCCCGTTTCCAGCGTCCGCCGCACCACGCCCACGAGCGCCTCGCGCACCGCTCCCGGCTCCCGGAAACGCACCTCCCGTTTGGCGGGATGCACGTTCACGTCCACCGCCGCCGGGTCCATGTCCAGGAACAGGTAAGCCACCGGGTAACGCCCCTTCATCAACGCCGTGTGATAACCCTCGCGCAACGCCTGCCCCACACCCCCGTTTTCCACCGCCCGCCCGTTGATAAACACGCGCTGGCTCGACCGGTTCGACCGGCTGACCCCGGCCTTGCCGATGAACCCGGTGATTTTTAGGCCGTTCGGCAGTGGGGCTGCGCTGGGTTCGACGGGCGTCAGTTCGCTAGCGGCGTCCGCGCCGCACAGGTCGCGGATGCGGTCGAGCAACCGCTTCACGGCGGGAAGTTGGAACACCGTCCGCCCGTCGCGCACCAACACGAACCGCACCGCCGGGTGCGCGATGGCCAGCAGGTGGAGCTGCGCCTCGACGTGCGCCGCTTCCGTGCCCTCGGAGCGCAGGAACTTCCGCCGGGCAGGCAGGTTGTAAAAAAGTGAGCGTGCTTCGATGACCGTGCCCGGAGCGTCGCCGCCGTCACGCACCGTCTCGATCTTGCCGCCGTTGACGAGGATTTCCGTCCCCGCCAAAGCGCCCGGCTCGCGCGTCGCCAGCCGAAAGCGCGACACGCTGGCGATGCTAGGCAACGCCTCCCCGCGAAAGCCCAGCGTGGCGATGGCCGCGAGGTCCGCGCCCGTGCGGATTTTACTCGTCGCGTGGCGTTCCAGGCAAAGCAGCGCGTCGTCCCGATCCATGCCGTGCCCGTCGTCCGTCACCCGCACCAGGGCCACCCCGCCCCGCCCGATTACCACCTCAATGAACCCGGCCTGCGCGTCCAAGCTGTTTTCCACCAACTCCTTGACGACCGAGGCCGGGCGTTCCACGACCTCGCCCGCCGCCACCTGACTGGCCACGATTTCAGACAACAAAGCAACTCGGCTCATGGGAAAGACGCTCGGCCAACCCATTCCCGGCGCGAACAACGCTTTGACTTTCGGGCGGGTTGGATTAAGTAGAAATGACTCTGCCATGATTACTGTCACGGACAACGCCGTCAAACAACTCCGCACGATGCTCGCCGGACGCGACGACGCGGCCCGCGCCGGTTTGCGTCTCTCCATCGACCGCGGCGGCTGCTCCGGTTTGCAGTACAACATGAGCTTCGATCCGCCGCACGAAGGCGATGAGACCGTCGAACAGGACGGCGTGCGCGTTTTCGTCGAAGGGGCCAGCGCGTCGCACCTGCGCGGGTCGGTCATTGATTACTTCGATGGCCTGACGGGCACGGGCTTCCGCATCGAAAACCCGAACGCCCGGCGCACCTGCGGCTGCGGCACCTCCTTCGAGCCAAACACCGCCGATGCCGCCGAACCGGCCAGCGTCGCATGACGTGGGGGTTTCCCGGTTCCTCTGCCTACCCCGTGGGTCTCGCTGACCACCTTTGCCGCTGATCATGGCTCCAATGATGCGGCGCTCCCGTTCCCCGGTCCCGGACAACCTCCTGCACACGCCGCTGGAGTACGACGCGCCTCGCCGCAAGGACAACCTGTTTTTGTGGACGGTATTCCTGCTGTTGCTCGTCGGATTCAGCATGGCGTGCTGGATCGGCAGCTACATCGTTTTCGCCCGGCCCGAACTGCCGTTCAGCTACAAGTTGTTGCGCAAGATCCACAAGATCGACGCGCCGCAGAAGTTTAAGATCACCGCCGCGCCCAGGGGCGAATTCCTGACGGCGGAACAACTCTATGGTCGCTACAGCTCCCTCAGCGGCCCGGCCTTGCGGGAACTGAACCGCCAGTTGGAACGCTCCTACCTGCGCAACTATTCGGCGGCGAACGAGACCGTGCCCTACGTCAAGGGGCGTTTCACGATCATGGATTCCTACGAGTTGGGCGCGACGGATTTCGTGCCCTCTGGCGCGGTGGCTCTGGCGGTCTCGACGGATTATCCGAGGGTGATGATCGAGCACCTCTACAGTTCGAGTCCGCAGGATGCTCCGCTCATCCGGCGCAACCTCCAGCCGGGCATGGAGGTCGAGTTGCGCAAGACCTACGAATTGACCGCCGTGCTGCACGTAGCCCGGCTGCCAGACGGCCACCTCCAGTTGACGGTCGTGCCCATCAACTACGGACGCTACATCTTCACCGGCACCAGCGGCGGGTTCGAATTGCAGCCGCCGCCGATGCTCAACGTGGCGGCGGGCTGGCCGGTGGTGCGCGGGGACCGCCTGGAAGCCGCCAATCAGGCGTACCTCGATTTCCGCACGCGCTCGGGCGAGGGGCCGCTGGTGGCCCGCGCCAGCGAGGGCCAGAAGCCGCTGACCGCGCTCAAGGGGGTCGATGCCCCGCTGGAGCCGCCCGCTGCAACGCCGACCCTGGTCGCCAAAGCCGGGGGACCGGCTGCGGTCAAGGGACCGGTGGACCCGAAGAAACCGGGCGCAGCCGCTATCCCAACCACGCTCGTGGCTCAACCGGATGTGCCGGTGCGCAGTGCGCTGCCGGTCAACGAACCGCCCCGTCGGCCAGCGCCCACCCCGGCCACCGTCCTCAAGGCGACGGCGCCCGGCCAGTCGCTCGGCGGCGGGGTGTCATTGCAACCTTTCCTGGCCGGACCGTCCACGAGCAATCAGCCGGTTGCCGCCGCGACGAAGCCCGCCCGTAACTGGACGACCTACGCTCCGGGACATGTGCCGGGAGGCCGCAACATCCAGGTCGGCGAACTGGCTTCCCTGAGCCAGCGCGGCGGCTTCGACGGCGAGCCGGTGTATCTGACCGGTCAATTCGTGGTCCGCGCGGCAGGTGAAAACAAAGCGGAAGGCATCAAGCGCGCGGTCATGCGCGCCAGCAGCGGTGACAGCAAGGTGCGCGTGCTGGTGGATTATCCCGTGGATCGTTCGTTGCCCGCCGAGGGCGCGGAGGTCAGCCGTGACGAGCAGCGGCCCTATCAGGTCATGGACGTGCGGCAGGTGGCCGACGGAACACTCAATGTGTATGTCCGCGAGATCACGGAGTAAGTCAGGCTCCCCTACCGACCGTCGTCCTGAAAAGCGTCGCACTCAAGCTGCCCTGTCCGCGCCGATTACATCCTGCAACACCTTACCCAGTTCCGCCATCTGGTAAGGCTTGGCGATGACCCCGCTGAAACCGTACTGCTGGAAATTCGTCATCAGCGGGTCGTTAGAGTACCCGCTCGACACGATGGCCCGGACCTGGGGATCGACCACCCGCAGCCTTTGCACCGTCTCATAACCACCCATGCCGCCGGGGACGGTGAGATCGACGATCACCGCGTCGAACGGTGCGCCTTCCCCGTAGCGCGCCAACGCTTCCTCTCCGTTCGCGGCGCACACCACCTCGTAACCCAAGTGCGTGAGCATCGCGCCGACGAGTTCCTGCAACACGTCCTCGTCGTCCATGAACAATACGCGGCCTCCACCCGCCCGTTTGGGCGGCGGCGCCGCGCCGTTTGCCGTCAATGGCTCGGCCACAGGCGGCACGACCGCCGTGCTGGCCGGCAGGTAGATGATAAACGTCGTCCCCTTTCCCAGTTCGCTTTCGGCCTGGATCAACCCGTGGTGTTTTCTGATGATCGAATACGAAGTCGCCAGCCCCAACCCGCTCCCCTCGGCCTTGGTGGTGAAATAAGGGTCGAAAATTCGCGCGATGTTCGCCGGGGTGATGCCCAGACCGTTGTCGCTGATCCTGAGCCGGACATACGCGCCAGCCTCCAGCGTCGCCACCGGCTTCTCCACGCTCACGAGGACGTTGCGCGCCTCGACCCGCAGAATCCCGCGCTCCGCCGTCGCTTGCATCGCGTTGATGGCGAGATTGTTGATAACCTGTTGGATCTGCCCCCGGTCAACCTCCACCGGCGCCAGGCCCGCCGGTAGATCGAACTCGCACCGCAGGGTCGCCCCGTGCAGGGCAAACTCCACGCTTTCGCGCAACAGCGCCGCGATGTCTTCCAGCTGCCGGTCGGGGTTGCTGCCCTTGGCGAACGTGAGCAACTGACGCGTCAGGTTCGTCGCGTAGAGACACGCCTTTTCGATGGTGTTGATGACCGCCGGGGACGCCGTCGGGCTGGCCTTGACCAGCGAAAGGTGGCCCATGATCGCGGTGAGAATGTTATTGAAATCGTGCGCAATCCCGCCCGCCACGAGGGCGACGCTTTCCAGCTTGGACGCCTTTTGCAACTCCTCCTCCAGCTTCTGCTCGGTGGTCGTGTCGCGGAAGACCACCACCACGCCGTTGTTGCGGCCATCGTGGCTGTTGATCGGCGCGGCCTTGAGCGCGAGCGCGAGCTGCGACCCGGACCGCGCGCGCGTCTGCACGTCGCGGTACAGGTCCACGGTCTCGCCCGTGCGCAGCACCTCGTCGAACCGGAGGTTGCAGCGCGCTCCGTCGAAACCGGAAAACAGCGGCAGCACGTCGTCCAGGAGCATTCCTTCCGCTTCGCGCCGGGTCCAGCCGGTCAGGCGTTCCGCCGCGCCGTTGAGCAGCACAACCCGGCCCTGGGTATCCGTCGTGATGACCCCGTCGCCCATCGAGCGCAGCGTCACGGCCAGTTGTTCCTTCTCGTCGGCGAGCCGCTGCTGGGCGCGATAGCGTTCGGACACGTCGCGCAGGGTGACGATGAACGCCTCCTCCCGCCCCCACGGCACCCTGCTCGCCTGGAGGTCCATCGGACAGACCGAGCCGTCCAGCCGCCGCAACGGACCCGAGAAAAACGCCGTCCCGTCCTGGCGCACCCCGGCGAGGATGGCTTCGGCCACCGTTTGCTGGCGTGCGGGCCACAACCGCGCGAAGGGCTGGCCCACCAGTCCGGGCGCGTCGTAGCCCATCGTCCGGGTGACAGCCCGATTGACGTGCAGGATGCCGCCCTTCGCGTCGAGCACGAGCAGCACGTCCAGGCTCTCGTGAAAAATGACCTGGAATTTTTCCTCCAGATCGTGCAACTCGGTCTTCGTGCTGGCCCGCTCGCGCCGTTCGGCGGATTCGCGCAGTTCCCTCTCCACGGCGGGCACCAACCGCGCGAGGTTGGTCTTCATCACGTAATCGTTGGCCCCGGCGCGCATGGCCGCAACGGCGGTCTCCTCGCCGATGCTGCCGGAGATGATGATAAACGGCAGGAACGCCGACCGGTCGCGCAACAGGTGCAGTGCACGCAACGCGTCGAACTGCGGCAGCGAATAGTCCGAGAGCACGATTTCCCAGCCACCTTCAGCGAGCGCTGCTTCGAGTGCCTCGGCGGTTTGTACCCGGTGCCAATCCGGCTCGTAGCCGCCCCGCCGCAGGATGCGCAACACCAGCGCGGCGTCGTCCGGATTGTCCTCGACCAGCAGCACGCGCAGCGGTTGGCGCGCGGCGTCGGCACCACCCTCCGAAGCGCGTGGGTAGATCGCGGGTGGCGAGGTCTGGCTCATGGACGCGGCGGCTGCTCGTTGAACGAGAGCCAGTAGAGACCGATCTGGCGCACGGCTTCGGTGAACTGCGTGAAATCCACGGGCTTGCGGATGTAGCTGTTCGCCCCCAGTCCATAGCCCTGGATGAGGTCTTGCTCCTCCTTGGAACTGGTCAGGATCACGACGGGTTGGGCGCGGGTGCGTTCGTCGGCCCGGATGCGGCGCAGCACTTCCAGGCCGTCGATGCGGGGCAGCTTCAAATCGAGCAAAATCACCGTCGGCGCGGCCTGCAAATCACGGCCCGCATACGCGCCGGTGCCGAACAGGTAATCCAGTGCCTCGACCCCGTCATGCACGATGTGGAGATGGTGTTTGGGTCCGTTGCGCGAAAGCGCGCGCACCGTCAACGCCTCGTCGTCGGGGTTATCCTCGACCAGCAGGATGGTTTTGAGGACCTGAGGGGCGACGGTTTCGGCGTCGGACTTCATACGGCTGTGGTCCTGGTGGAAACAACCGACGCGCCCTGAGAGGTCCCGGCGGTGGCCACGGGCGGCATGTCCACTGCCGAACCGGCGGCGTCGTTTTCGGAAGCCGTGTGCAGCGTGAAAAAGAAAGTGGCTCCCTGGTCCGGCGCGGACTCCGCCCACACGCTGCCGCCGTGCCGCCGGACGATCCGCTGCACCGTCGCCAGCCCGACCCCGTGCCCCGGAAACTCTTCCGGCCCATGCATCCGCTGGAACGCCCCGAAAAGCTTGCCCGCGTACTGCAAGTCAAAACCCACGCCATCGTCATGCACCTGATACACCGTCCTGCCGTCCTTGCCCGGCCCGGCGCGGAACGCCAGATGGGCAACGGGCCGCCGGTTGCTGAATTTCCACGCGTTGACCAGCAGGTGCCGCAACGCGGTGGCCAGCAACGCCTTGTCTCCCCGGGCAGTAACGCCCGGCTGGATCGTCCACTCGACCTTGCGCGAGGGTTCCGCCGCCGAGAGGGTGCCCGCTGCCTCGAACGCCAACGCGCTGAGGTCCACGGTGTCGGGGTGAAAGTTGGCGCGCACCACATGGGCCAGATTGAGCATTTGGTCAATCATCTCGCTCATGTGCTGGGCGCTAGCGCGCACGCGGTTGAGGTAATCGTGCGCGGTAACGTCGAGCGTCGAGCCGTAGTCTTCCGCCAGCGCCTGGGTAAACCCGCCGATGCTCCGCAACGGCGCGCGCAGATCGTGCGAGATCGAATAACTCAACGCCGAGAGTTCCCGGTGCATCTCGTCCAATTGCGTCTGCACGTGTCGGGTTTGCGCGGCCTGCGCGAGGTTTGCCTCCCGTAGCGCGGCGAGTTCCTCGCTGCCGCCCGTCAGCGCGCGGCGCGCGGCCAGCCGTCCCCGCCAACCCCAAACGAGCACCCCGCCCAACGCCGCAGCGAGCAAGAGCATCAAAAGCGAAGGCAGCGGCATAAGACAAAGGTGAAATCCGGGTCGAAGATAGCACGCCTTCCCCATGATTCGCCAACAACACGTTGCGGGGGGGGCTCTGATCGCATTTTGCAGCAAATTAGCTGCCACTCGTCGTGCCTGCCGGACGAAACATCACGGGGACGAAATCCCCGAGCGTTTCTCCGGTCCGATCTCGAACGGCGTGACCGCCGCCTGATCATCGTCCAGCACTGCCCGCGACGCCCCGCAGAAAATAGGTTGCGCCCGGCGCGTGCTGCCCCTACAACCGGCAGCAGTTCTTTGTCGGTTCAACGCGGATCGGCGCATGGAACCCCGTGAAATCCGGGGACAGTTGCGCTGCTGTAACTAGACACGACCTCCCAGGGCGAGGCCGGGCTGGCAGGGGATGCGCTCATCCCCGCCGGGCTGCTTTGCCCGCATGTCAATCGTCAGCCTGTACGGAAACGGTGAAGACGGGAGGAAGGCGCGCGGATTTCCACCCGATCCGCCACAAGCTAGGAGTCAGAATACTTGCCCGTCCCGCGCTCATCCGGGCCGCCGCGTGTGCGGATCGGTCCGGCCCACTGCTTTCGCAAGAAAGGCAGATGAGGGGTCTTCCGCGCGGCGTTGCCGATTCGGATTTTTCTCTCTGTGCAGTCCACCCGTTAGAGAATCCGAATCCGTTCATGAAAAATCGCCTCGCCGCGTGTTGCGGCACCTTCGTCGTTTGGTCCCTCGCCGCTTCGATGTCGGCACAGACCGCCTCACCGATCTCTCCCGGCTCACCCGCCGACCAACCCACCGAAGGAGACGCCGCCCAGGCTGAGCCGGTGGTTGTCTCGGCCACGCGTCTGCCGCTCGCCGAGGACCAGTCGCCCGCCGAAGTGACGGTAATCCCCGCCGAGGAAATGGCCGAGCGCCAGACCGACCGCGTCGCCGACGCCCTGCGCGCCGTGCCGGGCATCAGCGTCTCACAATCCGGCGCGCCCGGGCAGCTCACCAGCGTGTTCACGCGCGGCTTGGAGAGCCGCCACACGCAGGTCCTCATCGACGGCGTGCCCATCAATCAGGGTCTCGCCGGGCAGTTCGATTTCGCCGACCTGACCAGCGACGGCCTTAGCCGGGTCGAGGTCCAGCGCGGCCCGCAGAGCGTGCTCTACGGCCCGAGCGCATTGGCCGGGACGATCCAGCTTTTCACCCGGCGCGGCGATGACGGCGGGACCCCCCACGCGTTCACGTTCGACGCCGCCGAGGAAGGCGGCTCGTTCGGCACGTTCAGTGAACGCGCCGACGTGGCCGGGGTCATCGGGACCGGTCCCGCCTCCGCGCCTACCGTTTCCGACAAAGACGCCAAGGACGGCAAGAGCAGCACATCCACCGACGCTTCGGTCTTGGCGGCAGGCATCGGCGTGTTCGACTACTCCGTCGCCGCCAGCCGCCTCGACACCGACAACGACCGGCCCAACAACCAGTACCGCAACACCGCCGTCATCAGCGACCTCGGGTTCACCCCGCGCCTGCTCAAGCTCGACGGCGGCACGGCCCCGCGTTTCGGCCTGCTCGTCACCTACTCGAACTCCGACACGGGTGACCCCAACACCATTGAGGAACCCAGCCGGTTCGACAATCTCGTCACCGAACGCCAGCTCTACGCGCCGAACATCGAATGGCAGACCACGAACTGGCTGCACCAACGCCTGGTCCTCGATTACGACAAGGAACGGCAGGTCAACGCGCCGAACGATCCCTTCGGCTCCGGCAACACGCCCACGCGCGGCCAGATCAACCGTTACCAACTCGATTACCAGAACGACGTTTCGTTCACGCACTGGGCGACGCTGACCACCGGCGCGTTCTACGAGCAGACGTTCGCCTACCAGCGCACGTTCACGCCTACCGGGACGCAGACCGCCTACACCAACGACTTCCAGACGAACGCCGCCGGGTTCGCGCAGTTGTCGATCACGCCGGTTAAAAACGCGCTCCTGGCCGTCGGCGGACGCTACGACAGCTTCAACGACGCAGGCGACATCTGGACGTACCGCGTCGCCGGGAGCTACTTCGTTCCGCAGACCGGCACGACGCTGCGTTCCACCGTGGCCACCGGCTATGCCCCGCCCACCGCGCAGGACCGCATCTTCGGCAACAACCTGAACCTCTTCCCGGAGGCTTCGTTCGGCTACGATTTCGGCGTCGAGCAGAGCGTGTTCAAGGACCGGTTCCGGGTTGGCGTGAGTTACTTCCACAACGACCTGTCGAACGTCATCGGCTACACCACGAACTTCTTCCAATTGGCCAATCTCGGCTCCGCCCGCACGCAAGGCATCGAACTCTTCGCGCGCTGGGAGCCGGTGCATAACCTTCTGTTTCGCGGCACTTACACGTACCTGGATGCGGTCAGCACGGCGGGCGGGGACTTCGTCACCAACCTCGCGCCCGGCGCACGCCTGCCGCGCCGTCCGCGCAACGAGGCGTTCCTGAGCGTGAGCTACCGCTTGCCGGGAGTTCTCTCCGGCTTCTCCACCAGCCTGGAAGCAAAGATCGTCAATGGCCGCGAGGACATCAATTTCGATACGCCCACCGGCAACCCCCAAAACGTCGATCTGGGCGGCTACACGAACCTGCGTTTCCTCGCCAGCTACGCGATCAACCGGCACTTCGAGGTCTACGGACGGATCGAAAACCTCACGAACACGAGTTACGAGGAGGTCGCCGGTTACCCGACGCTGCATCGCGGCGTCTTCGGCGGCGGGGCGGTGCATTTTTGACGGGTTTCCATCCGCCGGGATTTGCGTAGAATCCCGGCGATGAACCCTTCCGATCCCCCGCGCCGTCCGCCTCACCCGGGCGACGCAGGTTGGTTCCAGCGGCTGACCGCGCCCTGGCGGCTGTGGCCGGATTTTTTGGTGCTCGGCGCGCAACGCGGCGGGACGACCTCACTGTTTCGCTCCCTGGAACGCCATCCCGATATCGTCGGCAGCACGCGCAAGGAAATCCATTATTTCGACTATCAGTTCACGCGTGGCGACCGCTGGTATCGCGGGCACTTTCCGCTGGCATCCCGGCGCGCGGAGCACTTGCGTAACGGACAGCGCGCGCTTCTGACGGGCGAGGCGACTCCTTATTACCTGGCGTGTCCGCAGGCACCCCGCCGGGCGGCGTCCAAGGTGCCGCAGGCCCGGCTGATCGCGTTGTTGCGCAACCCGGTGGACCGCGCATGGTCGCACTACCGCATGGCGCGGGGGCAGAAGAAGGAGACGCTCCGTTTCGAGGAAGCTCTGCGCGCCGAGCCGGATCGCCTGCGCGGCGAGTTTGAAAAACTCGTGGCCGACGACCTTTACTATAGTCAGACCTACCACCGGCAGAGCTACTTGGAGCGCGGCGTTTATCTGCCGCAGATCCAACGCTGGCTGGAGCACTACCCACGCGAGCAGATGCTGTTGCTCGTGAGCGAGGATTTCTACCGTGATCCCGCAACCGTCTACGCGCAGGTGTGTCATTTTCTCGGGCTGGCCGAGTGGCAGCCGGATACCTTCGACAAGTTCAACGCGCAATCCGAAAAGCCCATGGCCGCCGAAACCCGCGCCCAGCTGGAAAATCATTTCCGCCCACACAACGCCCTGTTGGCGCAGTTCCTCGGGCGCGAGTTACCCTGGTAGAGAACTCAACCACCGCGCAAACTCCGAAACCGCTCCGCCCCCAGCAGCCAGCGCAATTTCCACTCTTCCCAGACAAACTTTCTTCGCAATCTTGCCCTCTCTTCCGCAGAAACCGACTCGACGTTTTTCGTGGCGAATACCACCTCCGGCGGCGGCACGAATTCACGATTCTTCACCCCGAGGAATTCGTAAACCCGCCGCAACGTTTTCTCGTGCTGGCGCTGCAGGTCTTCCAAAGTCAGGATCAGGACGGCATCCGCGCCAAACAACCGCCGGACGCGCCGAATCTGCCGCGTGTACAATCCGCGGTGGACATAGTTGTGTTGTCTCATCGAAGAATCCCAGGCCCGGTTGTGCCAGTCCCGCCGCAACCGCAGTTTTTCCGCCGCGATGGCGGCTGCGAACGGCAAGGTCTCGTTTCCTCGCCCCCGTTCCATCTGGTAATGCGACACCGCCCGCCCAACTGGATCACGCAGCAACACGATCCATTTCATCGCCGGATTCACCCGCCAGATTCGCCGCGCGATTTCCGGCAGGTACATGTAAATGGGCGTGGCATCAGCGCGCAGCCGTCCTTTCAACTCCACCGGGAAGAAGGTCCGGTAGCGTTCCAGCGTAGCTTCGGGCGGCTCGTCCTCCGGGAAATCCGGGTCGTCAAAAAAATGCGCTTCTTTGTTCTTCGGCAGGCAAATCTCGGGATGTTGGCCGAGAAAATGCGCCAGCGCGGTCGTCCCGCCTTTCTGCGTCCCGGCGATCAGAAAATCGACCTGGAACCCGGACATTACCCTTGCGCAGCCAGCTCCCCCTGGATCATTTCTTCGACGCTCTCGCGCGTGTAGAATTCCCAGAACGCCCCGTCCCGCCCCAGTAACTTGCGCCCGAGTTCGGCCATCCGCTCGCCGTCGTACGCGGAATTTTTGTTCTTCGACGACAGAGATTCGTCGAGTCCTGCTGCCGCCGGGTTGACGACTGCCAGCGCCTTGCCGCCCGTCTCCACCACGTCTTCGTAACGCAAAATCGACGCGCGGGGCAGCAGCCGCCCGAACCGCTCGAAGAACCATTCCAAGACGTAAAGCTGTCGTTCCGTGCGGTCGCCGATGCGTTCCAGCGCGGCACGCAGGGCCGGGTCGATCTGCTCGCCCACCGGGACGTGCCCCTGCTGCACCGCCAGGCTGACGCTGTTCCATGACGCCAGCACCGCCAGCGGATGCCGCACGATGCCGTAACACGCGAACCGTCCCGTCAGCCCTTCGAGCATGGCTGCGAACCCGGCGTTGTGCTTGATCGCCAGCAGAAAATCTGGCGAAAGCTCCTTGCCCTCGAAACTGACCTCACCGTGGGTTGCCAGGCTGCGGCGCAGATTCTCGTGGCCGCCGCGCGCCTCGCCGAACGTGTTGTCGGGCACCTTGCCGCCGACGAGCTTGGACACGGCGCGCCGGGTTTCTAGCAGCGAACGCCGCGTGTCGGCGTAAAACTGCGCAATCTCCCCGACCAAGGCCTCCCCGGAAAACTCCCGCGCCAGGTCGGCCATGGGGATCGGCTCGTGCAGCGCGACCGTGTCCGCGCAGCGGTTGAGGAGATGGCAGGTCAGCGTCGAACCCGAACGCGGCAACCCGGTCAATATCACGTCCGGCATAGTGTCGGCGTTCCCTACCACAGGGCATCCACGCTGGCTAGAAGTTCGTGAAACGCCGCCCGCTCGCGCTGGAGCGTGTACTCGGCGGCGGTTGCCCGGGCATTCGCCACCAGTGCGGCCTCCTGGGCAGGCGTCAGGCGTCGCGCGCGCTGCATGGCTGCGAACACGCTTTCATCATCGTTTCCACCGGGCAGGACCATGTTGAAGCCCTCCCGGCAAAACGAACGGTTTCCCACGCAATCAGGGCACACCACGAGGTTCCCCAGCGCCATCGCTTCGAGCGCGGGCAGGTAAAATCCCTCTGTTTCCCGGGGCAGCAGCACGACCCGCCGCGCCCGTGCCAACGCGGTCAGAAATTCCGCGCGCGGCAGCAATTTGGTCAGAAATTCCGCGCGTCCCCACCGCGACGGTTCCATCCGTTTGACCAGCCGTCGAGCCATCCCTGAACGACCGTCCTTCAACCCGCAAACCAGCCAATCGACCGGGCGTTTGCCCGGCGTGGGCAAGTCTGCGAGGTCGATGCCGTTGGGGATCACCACTGTCGGGCCGTTGACCCGTCCAGTGGCTGCGATGGCGTCGCGCACCTCCGCGCTAACGCAGACCCGAATGGCCCGGTGCCGCAGAAACGAGGAAAGCGGATGCCCGGGATCAGCGTGATGAACGTGTTGGACCAAATTGATGATCGGTCGGCGATAGTGGTCGCGCTCGGCGGCGGGCAGCATCGTCCAATCCTTGCCGCCGAGAAAAAGCACGTCGGCCCGTTCGGGTGCCCATTCGGCGAGCGAGGTTTCCCGTTGTGTCAGCCAGGGATTGCTCTCGTCCCAGAGCGAGCCCGTCGAAAAGAAGATTTCTGGCCGGAAGTTCGCGCCACACGCGACATGATTAAAATAATGCCAAACCTTCAGATGCCCGCCGGTGAATCCCTGGAAGTCGCGGTGGAAAAGAACCGTTCGCATACGGGGATGAACCTCAAAACTTCTGTCATCCTGAGCAAGGGGCGGAGCCCGTAGTCGAAGGATGACGGAACAACTTAGCCGCGCCCGATTACGGTCACTCCACGAACTCCAGATTCGCCGGGGCGGGAATCAGTCCCTGTTCGCTCGCCGCCGCCAGAAACTCGTGGATTGCCCGACGACCCACGTCGCCGTAGTCGCGGGTAAAATCGTTGACGTACATGCCGATAAATTTATCGGCCAACCCCTCGTCCAACCCGCGCGCCAGCGGCATCGAGTGTTTCACGGCGTCGGCGCGGTGAGCCAAGCCGTAGTCGATGCTGGCGTACATGATGTCGGAAAGCTCCTTGCGCACCTCGCGTTCCAGGTCCTTACGCACGACGTTCCCGCCCAACGGCAGCGGCAGCCCGGTTTTCGCCTTCCACCATTCGCCGAGGTCCACGATCTTCACGAAACCATCGCGCTCGTACGTCAACTGTCCTTCGTGGATGATGAGTCCAGCATCGACGCGCCCGCTGTTTACCGCATCGAAAATCTCGTCGAACGGCACGACCTCGAAATCCAGTTCCGGCTGGTAAAGCCGCAGCGACAGAAACGCGCTGGTCTTCAGTCCCGGGATGGCGATCTTGTGCGTTTGCAGCCACCGGCATACAGCGTCTTGCTCTCCGGCCTTCACGGCATCGGGCAGCGGCGTGCTGGCCTTGGCGATGACCATCGGCCCGTAGCCGTCGCCCATGCTCGCGCCGTTGGGCAGCAGCGCATATTTGTCGAGGATGTAGGGCACCTGCCCGAACGACACCGCCGAGAGGTGCAGCTCGCCGCGTTCGGCGCGCTGGTTGAGCGTTTCGATGTCCTGCAAAATGTGCTCGAACTGGTAGCCGTGCGTGTCGATCTTGTTGGCCGCCAGCGCGTAGAACATAAACGCGTCGTCGGGATCGGGCGAGTGGCCGAGGGTGAAAACTTGCGGGGTGTTCGCTGCCATAAGGATAAGGTACGCGCTTTGTGCCTCCGCTCAAAAGGAAAGGACTATGGAAAATCCTCGACGACCGATTATCATCCACCAAACACCCATGAACATCCTCGTCCTTGCCGCTGGCTACGCCACCCGCCTTTATCCGCTGACGCTTACCAAGGCCAAGCCGCTGCTCGACGTGGCGGGCAAGCCCATGCTCGAATGGGTGCTGGACAACCTCGCGCCCATCCCCGACATCGGCACGGTCTACATCGTCACGAACAACAAGTTCGCCGCTGATTTCCAGGCCTGGGCCGACGGCTACAACGCCAAGGGTGCCAAGCTCCAGTTCAAGATCGTCAACGACGGCTCGACCAACGACCAGGATAAACTCGGGGCCATCGGCGACATCAACCTCGTCGTTACCAAGGAAGGCTTGGACAAGGACGGCCTGCTCGTCGTCGCGGGCGACAACCTGTTCAGCGAATCGCTGGAAAAGTTCGCCGAATTCGCCAAGACCACTGAGGCCACGCTGGCCACCTACGACGTGGGCGACCTGGAGCAGATCAAGAAATACAACAACCTCACGCTCGACGCCGAAGGCCGCATCACCGCCTTCGAGGAAAAGCCCGCCCATCCCACCAACACGAACACCGGCATCGCGCTGTATTACTTCGCGGCGTCCACGGTCAAGATGTTCGATCAGTACATCAAAGAGGGCAACAACCCCGACCAGCCGGGCCGGTTCATCCAGTGGCTCTACCCGCGTCTGGGCGTCCACACCTTCCCGATCCCCGGCACCTGGTTCGACATCGGCAGCAAGGAAACGCTGGAAGAGGCAAACAAGATTTTCGCCCAGTTTGCCCAGTGACCCTGGCCGCCGCCATCCCGGTTTTCCGGGTCTTTGACCACGCGCTGACCAAAGCGTTTTACGTCGATTGGCTCGGGTTCAAGTTGGACTGGGAACACCAGACCAACTCTCCGAACGGGCCGCGCTACACGCAAGTCTCGCGCGCCGGGTTGATCCTGCACCTCTCCGAACACCACGGCGATTGCTCACCCGGTGCCAAGGCCATGGTCCCCATCAACGATGTGGAAGCGTACCACCGCGAGCTTCAGTCCCGCCCGAACCCGCACATGAACCCCGGCGTGGAGACGATGCCGTGGAACGCGAAGGTGATGGAAGTAATTGATCCGTTTGGCAACCGGCTTTGCTTCAACCAGCCGTTGTGACCCAGGTAGGGATGGCACTCCGGCCCAGTCCCGTTTTGCCGGGGGACCGCCGCACTTTTCGGAGATGCATCTCCCCAGAAAGTCAAGCACTGGCCCAGAGAGCCATCCCTACCCAAGCCGCGCGAATCCGCTTGCCATGCTCCGGCGCGATGACCGAAAGTGCTGTTCGGCAACGGCGGGGTAGCCAAGTGGGAAGGCCGCGGTCTGCAAAACCGCTATGAGTGGGTTCGACTCCCACCCCCGCCTCCCAAGACAGGTAAATTGGCCGTGCCGTTCAGTGTGCGCCATCCGGCGTGTTCGTGCAGTCGCGGGTCCGCACGTCCTTCACTCCCCGGAAACCGAACGCTTCCTTGCCCGGTGCCAGCCCCGGCACGTCGAGATCGGAAACCCGCGACGCCTCCACGTCGTCGAGCACCACGCACGGACGCTCGTCGGGCTTTTCGAGCCGCAGGCTCACGTCGCGCACCGACAGCCCAACGGCATGGCGCACGTACAAACCCCAAGATGGCATCGTGCCAAACATCTTCGGCTCGGGATAATCCGTCTCCTTTTCCGGCGGTTGGATCGCCCGGTCTTTTTCCGTGCCGCCGCCGTCCTGCACCCCGCGCACGTTGCTGATGACCACGTCCTCCAGCGGATGCCCCGGCAGCCCGCTCAGGATGGACCCGTACCGTCCGTTGGCCCCTGAGTAGGTCACGTTGCTGATGACCACCCGCCGGATCGCACCGACCTTTGTCCCCTCTGGCCCGCGCAGCCGCGCGCCGAGCCGGATGAAAATCGGCGACGCCACGATGCCGCGCATGACGAGGTTGCTGACGACCACGTCTTCGATGATCCCGCCGTCCACGCTTTCAATCGCCAAGCCGTTGCAGCGGTCGAAGACGCAATTCGTGATGGCGATTCGCCGGAAGCCGCCGTTGGATTCCGTGCCAAATTTGATGCGGCCCGTGGGCGTGGGGCCATGCTTGCCGTCGAAAAGCTGGCGGGTCCCATCCAGCAACGTGCCCTCCTGGTAACTCCCCGACACGTAACATCCGCTGATCGTCACGTCCTCGGTATCATGCACGGCTCCGAGTCCGTAGCTCGCCTTGAGACAGATGCCGTCGTCCCAGGGAGAGTTCACCGCGCAATCGGTGACGTGCACATCACGGCAGGCGTCGATGTCCATGCCGTCGCGGTTGGTGTCGATGAGGAGGTGGTCGATGGCGAGGTGATCGACGCCGGTCGCCAGGATGCCGAAATGCCCGCCGTGCAGGATCGAGAAATCCCGCAGGATCACGCCCTGGCAATTCTTCAGTGCGATGGCCTTGTTGCCGATCCCGTCGAAAAGCGTGTCCTTCGCGGTGGGATAGCCGAATTTCGGCGGTGTGGCCCCGGCAGGACTGGCCACCGCCGGACGGGGCGCAGGTTCCACCGCGAACTTGGTCGGCGAGGCCGTGTTCCCGGGATTGCCGAACCCCCTGTGCAGCCCCGCCCCGTGGATCAACCCCGGCCCGACGATGGCCACGTTTTCGAGGTTCTCGCCCCAGAAGAGGCTGTTGTGCCAGTGGCTGTGGCCGAAATCCTCGTAAGGGTCCGCCGCGTTGGGTTCGGCGGCGTCGTACAGGCCCGGGTCCACCAGCGGGTCCGCCGCCAGGATCGTCGCCCCCGGCTCGAACTGGATCGTGACGTGGCTTTGCAAGTGGATCGAAAAACACCGGTATGTCCCGGCAGGCACCCGGACGGTCCCGCCGCCCGCCTGATTTGCTGCTTCGATAGCCCGGTTGATAGCGGCATGATCAAGGGTTTTGCCATCCCCCACCGCCCCAAAAGCTTTGATGTCAAAAGTGGTCGACGGTGGGACAACCTGCGCGGGCAAATTGGATGAACAAACCGCGATGAACGTGCTGACCAGACAGACTTGGAGAAGCAATGAGGGGGAACGCACCCATCGATTCGTAAACAACCCACCGCCGAAAGACAAGCGGCATTGGCTCCAGGGCGTTCTCCCACCCAAAAGCACAAAAGCCTCCGGTGACCGGAGGCTTTGCAAAAGGCAGAAGGTGGAACTCTGCGGCTTAACGCTTCGAGAACTGGAAACGTTTGCGGGCACCGGGCTGGCCGCTCTTTTTACGCTCTTTCATGCGGGGATCGCGGGTCAGAAATCCCTCGATTTTCAGCACCGGGCGCAACGTTTCGTCGGACAGGATCAGCGCGCGGGAAACCGCCAACCGCACCGCACCGGCTTGGCCGTGCGTACCACCACCGGTCGCTTTCACCGTGAGGTCAAACGTCTTGCCGACCTTGGCTGTCTCAAAGGGCTGCAACACCTCGTGTTGCAAGAGCACCGTGGGGAAATAATCTTCCAGTGCCTTGCCGTTGATCTGGATCTGGCCGGTGCCGGGGGTCATACGCACCCGCGCGACGGCGGTTTTGCGGCGACCCGTGGCGTTGAATGAATTCTCTTGGCTCATGGTAAAAACGTCGGGGACAGAAAAATCAGATGGTCGTCGCGGCGGGCAACTGGGCGGCGTGCGGATGCTCGGTGCCTGTGTAGACCTTGAGCTTCGTGTAAACGCTCCGGCCCAGACGATTGTGCGGGATCATGCCGCGCACGGCCAATTCCACGAGCTTCTCGGGATGGCGCGCCCGGCGGGACTTCACATTCTCGCTTTTGTGTCCGCCCACGTAGCCGGAAAAACTGGTGTAAACCTTGTCCGTTTCCTTCTTGCCGCCGAGTTTGACCTTCTCCGCGTTGACCACGATGACAAAATCGCCCGTATCGACGTGCGGGGTAAAAATCGCCTTGTGCTTGCCGCGCAGCAGCACGGCGGCTTTGGTGGCGACGCGGCCGAGCGGCTGGTTCTCGGCGTCGATCAGCCACCACTTACGATCTACTTCGGCGGCTTTGGCGGAAAAAGTCTTCATGTCGGTCTGGGCAATAAATGGAAGGTCGGCAACCTAGGGGGCTGCGAATCCTGTGTCAACCGCGTTTTGCAACTTTTCACGCCCTCCATTTTGTCGGCCCGTTCCATGCTATTGCATCCCTCATGCGAGGGTCCCCGTTCCTTCTTGACCTGCCCCGGCCAACCGGAGAAAGGTCTCGTCGCGTGAAGCTCAAAACGGAAAAGGGGGCCTCACCCGTCAACGGCAGGATCGACCGGCAAGACGCCACCCCGCCGCCCCCCTGGTCGGAGGTGCTGGACGACGAAAACCATCCCCGGCTCGCCTACGGCCCGCTGCTCGACCGGCTCGACGCCCTGCCGCGCGGCGAACTCAAGCTGTTGGATCAGCGCATGGAAGCCGCCATGCGCGAACTGGGCGTCACCTTCGGCCTGGAAAAAGGCCAGGCGTTCGGCCAGAAGCCGTGGAGCTGCGACCTGCTGCCGCACGTCTTCAGCGGCGAGGAATGGGCGCTCGTCGCCCGGGGCCTGCGCCAGCGTATGAAGGCGTTCGAGCACTTTCTGCGCGACATCTACGGCAACCAGGAAATCCTGCGCCACGGCCAGATTCCCATCCCCCCGGTGCTCGGCTCGCCGCACTTCCTGCGGCCCGCCATGCGGCTGGAGCCGACGCACGGGCGTTTTCTGCACCTGGGCGCGGTGTGCCTGAAACGCGACATCACCGGCGAGCTGATCATCAGCTCCCAGCATTTCGGGCGCGCCACGGGCTTTTCCTACATGGTGCAGAATCGCCGCGTGCTCGCCCGGGTCGCCCCGGAAACCTTTTCCGACCTGTCGGTCGCTTCCATCGCCGAGACGCCCACCGCCATCCTCGAAGCCCTGCGCGAAACCGCCGACGTTTCCTTCGGCGAGCCGCTGATCGTCATGCTCTCGCCCGGCCCGGGCAACCCGTACTACACCGAGCACAGCTTTCTCGCCCGGCGCATGGGCATCCCGCTGGTGCAGGGCGGCGACCTGCTCGTGCTGGACGACCACGTTTATCTCAAGACCATCGGCGGGCTGGAGCGCATCCACGTCATTTACAACCGGTTGGCGGATCATCTCCTCGACCCGATGGTGCTCGAACGCGGGTCGGTCATCGGCGTGCCGGGGCTGGTCCATTGCCTGCGCAAACGCACCGTTTCCCTCGTCAACGCGCTGGGCAGCCAGTTGGCCGACGACCGTGCGCTACTTTCCTTCGCGCCGAAGATCATCCGTTTCTACCTGGGTGAAGCGCCGATCCTGCCCACGATGCAAACCTACTGGTGCGGCGACCGCGACCAGTGCGAACTCGTCCTGAGCAACCTCGCGGATTTCCGCATCCTGCCGCGCGTCGGCGAGCGGCTCTTCGGCAACAAGCGCGGCCTCGCGCCCACGGCGTCCGAGGAAACGACGCTGCGCCAGGAGATCAAGCGCACGCCGGAACTCTTCACCGCGCAACCCATCGCGCAGGGGGCGCGCACACTCTGCTTCGAGGAAGGCCGCAAGGTCGAACGGCGGCAGGATCATCTGGTTTTCGCGTTGGTTAAAGGCGACGGCATCGAAGTCTTTCCCGGCGCGCTGACCCGCATCGCCCCCGAGGGCAGCCTGTTCACCGCCGCCGGACTGGGCGGTGGGAGTAAGGATTCCTGGGTGCTCAGCGCAGACGCCGAATCCATCACCCTACAATCCCGCTCGCGCCATCCCCGCGAGGTCCATCTGCCGGTGCGCCGCGTGACCAGCCGCGTGGCCGAGTTGTTCTATTGGATGGGCCGCTACCTGGAGCGCGCGAACAACCTCGCCTACCTCGTGCAGGTCGTCGAAACGCTGGAGTTGGAAGAACTCAACGCCACGGAGCGGAAACTCTACCGCCCGATGTGGAACCGGCTCCTGCCTCACCTCGAAGGCAGCGGACGCCGCTCCATCGCCACGCCCTGCGACCGTTACCGGCTCGTCCTCCAGCGCGACGAACCCGGCGCGCTCATCAACGTCTTGCGCCGCGTGCTCAACAACGCCGATTCGTTGCAGGACGCGCTCAGCCCGGAAGTGCTGTCATCGCTTAGCCGGTTGCGCAACACGTTCGCCAAGCAAAAGTTCAACTCCGATCCGACCGTGCAGGAATGCGCCCGGGTGACGCGCAAACTCAGCGAACTGACCACGCTCGCCATCCCGCAGTTTTTCGGGCTGGCCGAAAACACCATGATGGCCGA
This sequence comes from uncultured Chthoniobacterales bacterium, assembly GCA_964236475.1. Classification (GTDB taxonomy): domain Bacteria; phylum Verrucomicrobiota; class Verrucomicrobiia; order Chthoniobacterales; family SZAS-18; genus CAHJWO01. The sequence continues at coordinate 3,797 of CAXSED010000013.1, read as the reverse complement.
CGACGGCTGGCGCTTCTGCCGGTTGGGCCAACAACTCGAACGCGCGGTCATCACGGCCAACGCGCCGCTGGCCTGTGCCAAGGCGTTCACCGGCCCCGCCGATCAGCCCGCCCGGCTCGGCCACCACACGGAAATCGAATTGTCCGCGTTCCTGCGGCTGCTCGGCACCCGCGACGCCTACCGCCGCGTTTACCAGATGCGCGCCGAACCGCTGCCCGTGCTCAAGCTCCTCTTCCAGAACGCCGAGGCCCCCCGCTCCGTGCTCCACAGCCTGACCGCCTGTACAGAACTCTTGCGCGTCACCGATCCCGGCGAGATTCCCGCCGCCATGCCGCGCCCGCTGGTGGCCTTCGAGGCGTTCTGCGACCGGCTGCGCCGCATCGACTGGGCCTCGTACTTCGAGCACCCCGAGCCGACCGTCGAGGATTTTTCTATCGATGCTGCCTCCAAAGCCGACGCCACCGCGCCTGCCCGGCCCCGCCATGGTCAGGCGCTTTCCGCCTTGCTCAGCCAGCTTTTGCGCGGCACGCTGGATTTGCACAACAACATCGCCGACGTTTTCCTCAATCACCAGGCGCACATATCGAAGGGGTCTCAGCCCTTCCTGAAAGGGCTCGCGCACCATGGAGTTTGAGATCACCCACATCACCGATTACAGCTACCAAAACGCCGCCGCCGAGGCGTATCTGGAGGCGCGACTTACCCCGCCGGACCTGCCCTCGCAGACCGTCCGCACCCGCAAGCTGATCGTCGAACCGACGGTCAAGCTCAGCGGCTACATCGACTATTTCGGCAACGCCGTCGATTTCTTCAGCCTGCCGTACCGGCACCGCTCGCTGGTCATCACCAGCCGCGTCGAAATCCAAACCCACGCCGCCCCCCGCCCGGCGGCAGCGTTGGAGGTGAGCATCAACGAGGCGCGGCAGATTTTGTCGTCGGCCCCGGCGGAAATTTTCGATTACCTCCAGCCCACGGAAACGGTGGTCACCACCCGGGAAGCGCGCGAATGGGGTCGGCGTTATCTCGCGGGGAATCGTCCGCTGGGCGAGGCGTTGGAAGCTCTCAACCTCGCCGTGTACCAGCAATTCGCCTACGCCAGCGGCTCCACGGAAAACTCGACGCCCCTTACGACGATCTGGCAGCAAAAGAAAGGCGTCTGCCAGGATTTCACGCACATCATGCTCAGCGTGTTGCGCGCCGTCCATCTTCCCGCGCGCTACGTGTGCGGCTACATCGAGGCCGTTGCCCCGCCGAGCGCCACCGCCAACAACACGCTGGGCCGCGCCGGACGCACGCTGGTCGGCGCGATTGCCACCCACGCCTGGGTCGAAGTCCTCGTGCCCGGCATGGAGTGGGTGGCGCTGGACCCGACCAACAAGCAATGGTGCGGCGAGCGGCACATCACGGTTTCGAGGGGCCGCGACTTCCGCGATGCGACGCCCCTGCGCGGCACGTTCAAAGGCACCGGCAAGCAGAACATGAAGGTCAAGGTCTTCGTCAAACGCCGCGTCCCGCCCGCGCCTAAGGAGATATCAGTTAACTCGTAGTCGGGCGAAAAACTCTTCGCCTTGTTCGTCAAACCCCATCTAATACAAGGTTAGGCATCATGGCGCAACGAGTAACCAAGTGGCAACCTGTACCCGACGTTGATACATCGTTCGGGTCGATCTCGTATTCGTTTCTGGACGATACGTTATCGATTCGGATGATCGGTATCCAGACTTTGGTGCTCGATTTCTCTGGGGTTGTCGCGCTACGCTTTGAGCAGGAATGTCCCGGGTTCGACTTTCCAGCCGTTTCCATGTTGCCGATGCTCGGACCGGCCCAAACCTTTCCGCTGCTATACGTGGAAGGATCGCTGTGGCTAGAGCAATATACTGCCATCTACGGAGATTTGTCGCACTTTGCATTGATCAGCAGTGACCATCTTCTCCAAGTGCTTGCTAAGCCCAACGTCCAAGCCCAATGGGAAGTGTAACACTGACGCTTAGAGCACCGTTCGTTTGGGTAAGCCTTCAGGTTGTAGGGCGACCGTCCCGGTTGCCAGCAAGGAAAGCACCCCAAGCTGGCAGCCGGGACGGTCGCCCTACAACCTGAAGGCAGGCTCACTCAACCGAAGTACGTTCTAAAAACAACTGTGATGATTAACATCTCTCGTTCCCAAGTTGCACTTCGCCTGACTTGGCAAGGAAGCACAGCTTCCTGAGCACTGCCTTCCCAAGTGCAACTTGGGAACGAGAGAGTATGCTGCCAGTTCGTTATGCCCATTCGCCTCCGCGTCGATCACCGCACCCGCTACGATTACGAGCAACCGGTGAGCCTGTCCCCACATCTGGTGCGCCTATTCCCGCGCACCGAACCGGGGCGTCTGGTGCAATCCCTGAAGTTCACCACGAACGACCACGCCTCCGTCCAATACCGGCGCGACCTCTTCGACAACAACTTCGCGCGCTGCTTCTACCCGGAGAAACTCCAGGGACTCTTCTTCGACTTCGCGCTGGAAATCGAACTGCACGAACAAAACGCCTTCGACTTCCTGCTCGACAACTTCGCGGTCAATCATCCCTTCGCCTACCCGGCAGGCACCGCCGCCCGCCTGGCCACCTACATGGCCCCGCCCGCTGGCGAATCGCCTCAAACCGACCCCGGCAAACTCCTGCCGCTCGCCTTCTGGAGCGCGCCGACCGAACCCAAACCCACGGTCTCGCTGCTCATCGACCTGCTTGAAGCCATCCACGCGAACATCCGCTACGAAATCCGCGAGGAGGGCGAGGCGCGCCCGCCGCTGGAAACGTTGCGGATCGGCAGCGGTTCCTGCCGGGACACAGGCGTGCTGCTGGCTGCCATCTTGCGAGAACTCGGCCTCGCCGCCCGGCTGGCCAGCGGATATCTGTGCCTTTTCGGCTCGGACGCGCGCGACCGCCACGCCGAAGGGGCCATGCACCTCTGGACCGAGGTTTACCTGCCCGGCGCGGGCTGGCTGGGTCTCGATCCGTCGAACAGTGTTTTTTGCGACCACCGTTACGTCACGACTGCCGTCGGGCTAACGACGGCGGATGTCACGCCGACCGCTGGCAGTTATTACAGCCCGGTGGTCGTCCCGGCGCACATGACTGCGACGCTCAAGCTAACGGCCCTCTGAATTGTGGGGCGACCGGCCCCGGTTGCCGCGGGCTGATGCACTGATTCCATGCGATCCGGTGGCAACCGGGACGGTCGGCCCCACAACCGACGCTACGCGGTCTGCGCAGCCAACTGCGCGCTGCCGTTGCGCTCCGCCGTCGCCAATACCGTTTCCGTGCGCTTCAACCCAGCGGCGGTGAAAACGATCCGCTTGCCGGTCACCACCCCCTCACGGCTCTCGAAATACGCCTTCAACACGTCGTCATACTCGTTGCCGTCCGGTTGTTTATTGAGCGAGAGCAGCAGCCTCCCTTCCGGTAAAAGCCGGTCGCTCATGTCATTCAAGAAAAAATCCCATTGGCGCGGCCCCCAGTACGGATGCCGGGGCGGAAAATTGAAACAGATCATGAACGCCGTGATCAGATCGAACCGCCGTTTGAAATCCGGCAGTTTCACGAACGCCCGGATTCTCCAAGTCACTCGTTCCAACTTAAAAAGCTTGATCATCTCGTTAAGCACGAGGTCTTTGTCCAAATCGAGCCCCAATACCCGCGAGCCGAGCATCCGGCACACCACCAGAAAAAACCCGCCGCCGCACCCCAGGTCCAGCACGCTCTTCGGCGGTTTCTCGACCAGCCCCAACTCCTTGGCGTAGCGGATGTTCAGGGTCAGCC